>NZ_BAABFR010000025.1:0-59546 GCF_039541155.1 Tsukamurella soli | reverse complement strand
TCCGACTTGTTCGGCGCCGTGCTGCCCTGGCCGGTGCCGCCCGGCGAGGCAGCCGACGGTGACGCCCGCGCCCGCCCCGCCCGCGCGGTCGGGGCGCTGGTGGTGCTCGACGCTGGCGAGCTCGCCCTGTTCGTCGAGCGCGGCGGCAAGACGGTGCTCACGTTCACCCCGGACCCGGCGCCGGCCGTCGCCGCGCTCGCGCGGGCCCCGCGCGGGCTCGGCGGCCTCACGATCGAGCGCATCGACGGCGACCCGGCGCTGAGCCACCCCCTCGCCGCGGCGTTCCTCGACGCCGGCTTCGCCCGTACCCCGAAGGGGCTACGGCTGCGCTGATCCCGTAGCCGTCAGGCCGATTCCCGCCGCACCAGCGTGAGCATCCCCTCCGGCCGCGGCGACCGCTCGATCTCCGTGCCGGTCAGGCGTTCGATCACCTCGGCGGCGATCTCCCCCGCCACTTCGTCGACGTCGAGCACCACCGTGGTGAGCGGCGGGTCGGCGAACGGCGCCGTCGGGATGTCGTCCACGCCGATCACCGCCGGCCGCCGGTCTCCGGTCAGTCCCGAGTCGCGGGCGGCCGCGAGCAGCGCCATGGCGTATTCGTCGTTGTAGGCGCAGATCCCGGTCACAGCGCCGTCCGCGCACCCCAACTCCGCCAGGGCCGTCCGGGCCCCGTCGGGCGTGAGCGGCATGACGGCGTTCATGCACTCGACGCCGGCATCGGCGCACGCCTCCTCGGCGCCGGAGCGCCGGGGCACCGCGAAGCGCTGCAGGCGTGGATCCGCCGGGGAGACCACGCCGATGCGGCGACCGCCGGCCAGCAGCTCCCCGGCCTGGAGACGACCGATCCGAGTGTCGATCGACCCGTCCTGCCCCGCCAGAAGATCGCCACTCATGGACACGTCCACGACGTGTTCGATGCCGAGTTGTTCGAGCAGGGCCCGCTCGCCGTCGCTGAACGCCTCGAACGTGAGCACGGCATCAGGAGTCACCCTGCTCCACACCGACCGGCCGCTCCGGCCGCCCGTGCGGGGCACGGTGAGCATCGTCAGCCCGGCATCGTCCAGGAGCCCCGCGAGCCGCTCGGTCACCCTGACCAACGCCGGACCGACCGGCGTGTCGGGGAGCACGAACAGCACGACCTCGGATCGCCCGGTGCGTAGGGTGCGCGCCGCGGCCGACGGCATGTACCCCAGCTTGCGGGCGGCGTCCCACACCCGCCTCCGGGTGACCTCCGGGATCGTCTGGTTGGGCGCGTCGTTGAGCACGAAGCTGACGGTGGCGCGGGACAGGCCCGCCTCGTTCGCGACGTCGGTGCTGGTGACACGCCGCCGGGCCGCACCCGCCCGGTGTACTCGGGACTGCTCCATATGACGTGCTCCTCATGACCGAGCCTTGCCGTACCGGCTCTGTGTGACCTATCCTACTTACACCTGCAAGTGACACGAGTTAGTGACACGGGTCAGCGACTCGGACAAGTCCGCTCGGCACCACTCCCTCGCTCGCACACGCAGGATCCGCACCACCCCGGGCAGCGTTGCCCGGCATAGAGATTGAAGACACCGATGTCGCCGATGCCCGACCCGGAGCCACCCGCTCCACTCTCCGGCTCCGCTCTCCCGATCGACCACAGAGCCCGACTCCAGCCGGGCATCATCCAGCCCCGCGCCCTCCAGCCCGGCACCGCCGACGTCCCGATACCCGAGCACCTCGCCGCCGCGTCCGCGCAGCCCGCGCCGGTCGGCCGGCTGTTCGTGACGCTCTACGCGCTCGCGTACATGGGCACGTGGCTGGCGCTGATGTGCCCCGTCCTGGTGACGTTGTCGCTCAAGATGACGGCGCTGGTCGGATCCGACCGCGCACCCGGGCAGCTCGCACTCGTGACCGGCACCGGCGCCCTGCTGGCGATGTTCGGCAATCCCCTGTTCGGCAGCCTGTCGGACCGCACCACCTCGCAGTTCGGCATGCGGCGCCCGTGGATGCTCATCGGCTTCGCCGGCGGACTGGTCGGCATCGTCATCGTCGCCGTCGCGCCGACGGTGCCGGTGGCCCTCGTGGGCTGGTGCATCACCCAGCTGATGTTCAACGCCGTACTCGCGACGCAGACCGCGGTTCTACCCGATCACGTCCCGGCGAAGCAACGCGGCACGGTCTCCGGCATCCTCGGCATCTGCATGCCCATCGCGCTGGTGATCGGCAGCTACATCGTCCAGTTGTTCTCGCCGGATCAGTTCCTGATGTTCGTCGTCCCCACCGTGATCGCGGCGATCCCCGTCATCGCCTTCGCCGTCCTCCTGAAGGACCGCAGGCTCGCACCGGCCGACCGGATCCCGTTCTCCGCCAAGGAGTTCGCGAGCAGCTTCTACGTCAACCCGCTCGCGAACCGGGACTTCTCATGGGCGTTCGTGAGCCGGTTCCTGTTCATCCTGGCGTACTCCTTCCTCACCACGTACCAGACCTTCTACCTCATCCACCGGGTCGGCGTCGGTGCGGACGACGTCGCCCACGTCGTGTTCCTGGGCACGCTCGCCAACTCCACCGTCTGGATCGTCCTCAGCCTCGTCGGCGGCCCACTGTCCGACCGGCTGCGCCGCCGCAAGCCGTTCGTACTCACCGCCTCCGCGGTGTACGGCATCGCCCTCGTGGTGCTCGCGGTCGCGACACACCAGAACGGCTACCTGATCGCCATGACGATCGCCGGGCTGGGCATGGGCGTGTACATGGCCGTCGACCTCGCGCTGGTCACCGACGTCCTGCCCGACACCGAGCACGCCGCCAAAGACCTGGGCGTGTTCAACATCGCCAGCGCACTGCCGCAGTCGATCGCACCGGCGATCGCACCGGCGATCCTCGCCGTCGGCGGCAGGAGCTACAGCTTCCTGTACGCGGTGGCGGCCGTCGTCGCGGTGCTCGGCGCCCTCGCAGTGCTCCGCGTCCGGTCGGTCCATTGAGCACGGAACCATCGGGACGTATATCCGTCACCGAGACAGGAGAATTCGACACATGACCACCACACGGACCGACCTCGAGCAGCTGATCGCCGACCGCGTCGCGGGCCTGACCCTCGAGCAGAAGGTCCGCCTGCTCACCGGGGCGGACTTCTGGTCGCTGTACCCGGAGCCGGCAGCGGGCCTGCGCCGCCTGGTCGTCTCCGACGGGCCGGCCGGCGTGCGCGGCGAGACCTGGGACGAGCGCAGCCCGTCGGCGAACGTCCCGTCACCCACCGCGCTGGCAGCCACCTGGGACCTCGAACGGGTGTCCGCGATCGGTCGCATCATCGCCGGGGAGGCCCGCCGCAAGGGTGTCGACGTGGTCCTCGCGCCGACCATCAACCTGCACCGCACCCCGTACGGCGGCCGGTACTTCGAGAACTACAGCGAGGATCCGACGCTGACCGCCGCGATCGGCGCCGCATACATCTCGGGCGTGCAGTCGGGCGGGGTCGGCGCCACCGCCAAGCACTTCGTGGCCAACGACACCGAGACCGACCGCTTCACGTACGACGCGATCATCGACGAGCGGACCCTGCGCGAGGTGTACCTCGTCCCCTTCGAGGCCGCGGTACGGCAGGCCGGCGTGTGGGCCGTGATGGCCGCGTACAACTCGGTCGACGGAGCCACGATGACCGAGTCGCCGCTGCTGCGCGAGGTGCTGCAGGGCGAGTGGGGTTTCGACGGGGTCACCATGACCGACTGGTATGCGGGGCGCTCGCTCGCGGCGGCGTCGGCCGGGCTGGACCTGCTGATGCCGGGGCCGACGGGCCCGTGGGGCGACGCGCTCGTCGCAGCGGTGCGGGCCGGCGAGGTCCCCGAGGGCGCGGTCGACGACAAGGTGGCCCGCATCCTGCGCCTGGCGGCACGCGTCGGCGCGCTCGACGTCACGGAATCCGCCGTCCCGCCGTCGTACACCGACGGTCAGGTGGCCGCCGAGCTGCGCGCCGCCGCGGCGGACGGCTTCGTACTGGCTCGCAACGAGGCGGCCGCGAGCGCCGACAGCGCCGCGCCCCTGCTCCCTCTCCGGGCGGTCACCAGGGTCGCCGTCGTCGGCCCCAACGCCACCCCTGGCCGCAACCTCGGCGGCGGCAGCGCCACCGTCTACCCCGCGCACGTGGTGTCGCCGCTCGACGGGATCCGCGCAGCCCTGGGCGACGGCGTCGATGTGCGCTACGCGCGGGGCGGGCGCACCACCGAGCGCGACACCCCCGCCCCGGTCGAGTGGCTGTCCACGCCCGACGGTGAGACCGGCGTGCGACTCGAGTTCGTCGACGGTGACGGTGCCGTGCTGCACACCGAGACACGGCGCGCCACCTCGTTCACCTGGCTCGGCGACGTCGCCCCCGGCGTCCCGCTCGCGGCGGTCGCCGCGGTGCGGGCGCGCACGACGCTGCGCGTCCCGGTCGCGGGGACGTACCGGCTCGGCATCAGTGGCGTCGGCGCGTTCCGCCTCGCGGCCGACGGCATGGTCCTGCTCGACGAGACCGTGTCGCTGCCCGAAGGCGCCGATCCGGTGGAGGCCGTGATGAGCCCGCCGCAGGTGGCCGTCGAGGTGGCGCTCGACCCCGCACGGCCGGTCGAGCTGGCGCTGTCGCACCCGGTCGCCACCGGCGGCGGTTTCGGCGATGCCGCTGTCAGCATGCTCGGATTCTCGCTCACCGCAGACGCCGAGGCCGATGCCGACGTCGAGCTCGCCGAGGCCGAGACGCTGGCCGGATGGGCCGACGTCACCATCGCGGTCGTCGGCACCACCGAGGAGGTCGAGTCCGAGGGCACCGACCGGAGGACCCTCGCGCTGCCGGGGCGGCAGGACGAGCTGGTCCGGCGCATCGTCGCAGCGAATCCGCGGACCGTGGTCGTGGTGAACTCCGGTGCGCCCGTTCTGCTCCCGTGGGCGGACGACGTTCCCGCGGTGCTGTTGGCGTGGTTCCCGGGCCAGGAGTTCGGCGCGGCACTCGGCGACGTGCTCACCGGCGTGGCCGAACCCGGCGGCCGCCTGGCCAGCACCTGGCCGCTCGACGAGGAGGGGCTGCCCAGCACCACCCCGGTCGACGGCCGGCAGTGCTACGAGGAGGGCCTGCACATCGGCTACCGCGCCTACCAGCGCGACGGCCGCACACCGCGGTTCCCGTTCGGCCACGGACTCGGCTACACCGGATTCCAGTTAGGCTGCGCCACAATTGTTCCCGCTGGCGAAGGCGTACGTATCGACGTCCCGGTGCGGAACACCGGCGACCGCCGGGGCAAGATCGTGGTCCAGGTGTTCGCGTCCCGGCCGGACTCGGCGCTCGAGCGCCCGGTGCGCTGGCTCGCCGGGTTCGCGACGGCGCGGGTCGACGCAGCCGCCGAGGCGACGGTCACCGTCGACATCCCGGCCCGCGCGTTCCAGCACTGGGACGCCGCGGCCGGCGAATGGGCCACGGAGCCGGGCATGTTCGCCCTGGAAGCGGGGACGTCGATCGCCGACCTGGGCCCGGCGGTGACCGTGACCCGCTGACGGTTCACGCAGCTCGAACCATTCACAGCCGAATCGCGAACGCCGACCTCCGAATGGGTGAGCGGCTTCGCCCCGGATCGATAGCGGAACACGTCGGGCGACGCCCAGGGCGTGCCGAACTCGGCGATCTGGGTGGAGAGGGTACCGATCACCTCGATGAGCTGCTCGTCGTAAGAGTCCCGCGCGCTCGCGGCGTGCAGCAGAGCCACCACGTTGTGCGTGGCGGTGGCGACGTCGCGGTGGAACCTCTTGTCGATTCTCGTCTCTCCCGGCTCGACGTCGGGTGTCGCCTCAGCCGCGATCGCGGTTCACGGGTGCGGCGGGGGCTTGACGGCGCGGCGTTCGTCGACGACCTCGTCGCCCCGCGACGGGAACCGGCGCACCGGCGATCGGCGCCTACGCCGGGCAGAACTCCTCGGCTGGCGCGGAACCTTCCGGGCCGTCGCGGTCCTCGCCGCGCTCGCGGCACTCGTCATCGCCAGGTTCACCCCCGTCGACGTCCCCGACCACGGACCGTCCGTCCGCACCGAACTCCGCGCCATCGGCACCCGGGCCGGCGCATCCGCCCTCGAGTCGTCACTCGGCGGCCTGGCGGCACTGCTGATCATGGCGGCGCTACGCCTGACCGGGCCCGCGAATCGCGGCTGACCGGCAACGTCGTCCACCGGCGACGACGATCCGCTCGAACCGCCCACAGGTGCATCGCCGCAGTGCCACGATCGAATGATGACCAACAACGTGTACCGAGTAATCGAGGTCGTCGGTTCGTCGCCGGACGGCACCGACGCGGCCATCGCCAACGCAGTGGCCCGCGCATCCCAGACGGTTCGGAACCTCGAATGGTTCGAAGTCGTCGAGACGCGCGGTCACATCGAGGACGGCGCGATCGCCCATACGCAGGTAACGGTGAAGATCGGCTTCCGTATGGAGTCCTGACGACCTCACGGGCGGGGGTGACGCTCCCGCTCCAACCCGTCGAGGGCCGTGGCCGTCACCTGCCGCCCGACGGCGATCACCTCGGCGGCCCGGTGGAAGTCCAGGCTGCGGCACACGGTGCGCGGGATCTCGATGAGCAGGTCCGGCGGGTACGCGGCGAGAGTGTGCCGGGCGAGCGCAGCCTGAGCGATATCGATGGTGCGGTTCATCACCTCGAAGCCGCCGAGCCGGGGCGCCGACGGTGCCGGCACGTCGTCGGCGACCAGCGGGTCGATGTGCCGATCGGGATCGGCCGGCACGTCGCCGTAGTCGTACCCCTCGGGCACGAACCGCCCCAGCACCGCGCGCCCGGAGGTCGTCTCCAGTAGCGACCGCACCGCCTTCGTCTCGAGTAGCGACGACGTGCTGCGCCACATCCGGCCCAGTCGATCCGCCGTGCGCGACTCCGTGTGGGCGAGCCGGGCCTCGGGATCGTCGCCACCGAGGCTCACCGCGATGGTCAGGTCCGCGTTGACCGCGGAGATCGGCGCCATGGGGATCGGCTCGAGGATCCCGCCGTCCGCGAGCAGCCGCCCGTCGAGGACGTGCGGCGCGATCACGCCGGGGATCGCGATCGACGCGCGGATCGCCTCCGACAGCGACCCGCGTTGCAGCCACACGGATCGGCCGGCGATCAGGTCCGTGGCCACGGAGGTGAACGGGATCGGCAGGTCCTCGACGGCCACATCACCCACGATGTCCCGGACCGCGCCGATGATCTTCTCCGCCCGCAGCACCCCCGCCGCGGTCACCGACGGGTCCAGCAGCCGCAGCACCGCGCGCTGGTTGAGCGACCGCACCCAGTCCGTGTACTCCCGCAGGGCCCCGGCGGCCTGCAGCCCGCCGACCAGCGCCCCCATCGATGAGCCGGCCACCCCCACCACCTCATGACCGCGCGCCGTGAGCTCGTCGATGACGCCGATATGCGCGTAGCCGCGCGCTCCTCCACTCCCCAGCGCCAACGCGACCCGCATGGCCTCATTCTGCGCCTCGCCGCCCGGTCCGCCGCGCGCGCCCGCCGATCCGGGCGCTCGACCCGCGAGGAACCGCCGCTCAGCCGACCACGGTGCCGGACGATTCGGCGTTCGGCGCGCGCCGGCGGGAGAACGAGCCGAGGTCGATCTCCCGGCCCGACACCCGACCGCGATAGCGCACCGGTTCGGCGTCGTGGTCGTGCCCGGCCCGGGTCGCATCGATGATCTCCGCGAGGAACTCCCCGGCCAGGGGCGCGTTCTTGAACTGGTTTCCGCTGGTGCCCATCGCCACGTAGAAGCCGGGCGCCTCGGTTCGGTCGTACACCGGCGTCCAGTCGCTCGCCACGTCGTACACGCCGGCGATCCCGCTGGGCCGCGACGGCACCCCGAGCGCCGGGAAGCGCCGCGCGAGACGCAGCACCTGCGCCTCGAACCGCTCCGCCGTACGGCGGCCGTCCACCGTGTCCGGGTCGTCGACCCACTCGAGCGGATCGCACTCGGGTTCCGTTCCTCCGACGAGGAACCCGCCGCCCGGCTCCGGCCGGGAATAGGTACCGAGGTCCATGTCCGCGAGCGCGGGACCGAGGCCCCCGTCCGGGTTGTAGCCCGACGGGGGCCGCACGTGGTGCACCTCCTGCCGCAGGGGACGCACGGAGACGGTCCAGCCGTCACCCACCCCGGCGAGCGCATTCAGCCCGCCGGACCACGGGCCCGTCGCGTTCACGACGATCGGCGCGGCGAGCTCGGTGCCGTCGTCGAGGGTCAGCCGCCACACCTCGTCGCGTTCCAGCGCGACGACCCTGCTGCGGTACCGGAACACCGCCCCCGCCCGCACAGCCGCGTCGGCGAGCCCCGCCGCGGCCAGGCGCGGGTCGTCGACGAAGCCACCGTCGGGCGTGTACAGCGCGCCGATCTCGCCGTGGGCATCGGCGAGGAACTCCGCCGAGTGCACAGGCGCGGGCGGGAAGTACCGCCCCGCATCGATTCCCGGGATCCGCCGCGTCAGTTCCGTTGCATCCCAACGCTCGTACGGCACACCCGCGGCATCGAAGAGGGCGGCGGTTCGATCGGCAGGCGCCGCGTCGACGTCGAGGAACACCATGCCCACCCGGTGGAACCGGGCCACCGGAACATCCTGCGGCAGACCGAGATACCCGCGCCAGTTTCGCCAGCAGTGCGACGACTCCCAGGCGGTCAGGACGCCGTCGAGCGTGGAGTAGTTGAACCGGATCATCGCGCTCGAGGCGCTGGTCGACCCGTATCCGGCGCCGCCGGCCTTGTCGACGACGGTGACGTGGTACCCCCGGCTGGCCAGCTGCAGCGCGATCGACGAGCCGATCACCCCCGCCCCGACGACGACGGCGATCGCTGGATCGTGGAGCCGTATCACTATGCCACGGGTCCGGTGGTGCCCCGCACGACGAGGTGCGGCGCCAGCTCGACGGTGCGTGACCCGTCCTGTCCATCGCCCGCGCCCCGCAACCCCTCACCCAGCCGGGCGACGGCGAGACGCACTGCGCCGCGGGCGAGTTCCGCGGCGTCCTGCCGCACGGTGGTCAGGTCCAGATGCGCGAGGCGGGCGGCGCGGCTGTCGTCGAAGCCCACGACGGACACCTGCCCCGGGACGTCCACGCCGGCCCGACGAAGCTCCACGACCACCCCGACCGCCGCCTGGTCGTTGCCCGCGACGATCGCCGTCGGCAGTTCCCCGGCCGCGAGCAGCCTACGCACGCACTCGGCACCGTCGGATTCCGCGAACCCGCCGGCGATCACCGTCGGCGCCAGCCCGTGTCCGCGCATCGCGGCCTGGTAGCCCGCTCGCCGCTCGGCGGCGCCCGACGCGGCCCCGCCGTCGAGGTGCACGATGCGGCGGTGTCCCAGCGCGACCAGGTGCTCGACCGCGGACCGGGTCCCGGCGCCGTCGTCGGTGTACACGCCGTCGAACGCCGAACCCGCTGCGCGCCGCCCGATCCCGACCGCGGGCAGACCGCCGCCCACCTCATCGACCTCGATACCGCCCAGCAGGATGATCGCCTCGCAGCGCGACGCGACCAGCGCATCCACCGCGCGCCGCTCGTCCCGGCCCGACACGACGGCGCTCAGCACCACGTCGTATCCGGCCGCCTCCGCCGCCGCGTAGATGTGCTCGACCAGATCGGCGTGGAACGGGTCGGCCGCTCGGAACATCACGCCCAGTAGGCGGCTCGACCGACTGCGCAGCAGCTGCGCGGCGACGTCCGGGCGGTAGCCCAGCTCGTCCGCCGCGGCCCGCACCTTGACCCGCGACGCCTCGCTCGGGCCGGCCGCGTCGCGGATCACCAGCGACGCCGTGGCGCGTGACACGCCCGCCCGCCGGGCCACGTCGAGCAGCGTCGGGCGGCGTACCGAAGCCCCCTCCTCGGCCATCCCCACCTCCGACGTCGTGGACTCGAGATCGGTCCAAGTGTGCACTTGACACGGCGGTGATGTCGACCACATACTTCCCTGGCCGCGATTTAGATCGATCTAAACCGCTTGAGAACGCCGCCGGAAGGGATGCAGCACACCATGATTCGGGAGACGACGCCCGCTGCGCGCTGGGGCATGCTGTCCACCGCCGACATCGGCCGGACGGTGGCGGCCGCGCTCCGCTCGTCGCAGACCGCCGAGCTGGTCGCCGTCGCGGGCCGCCACGGCGCCAAGGCCGCCGCGTTCGCCGCCGAGCTCGGCATCCCGACCAGCTACGGCTGTTACGACGCGCTGCTGGCCGACGACTCGATCGACGCCGTGTACATCCCGCTGCCGAACACGCTGCACGCCGAGTGGACGATCCGGGCGCTGCGCGCGGGCAAGCACGTGTTGTGCGAGAAGCCGTTCGCGCTCACCCCCGCCGAGGTCGATGCCTGCTTCGACGCGGCGGACGCCGCCGACCGATGGTGCATCGAGGGCTTCATGTGGCGCCTGCACCCGCAGACGCTGCTCACGTCGAAGTTGCTGGCAGACGGCGTCATCGGCGACCTGGCGACGGTGCGTGCCTCGCTCACCGTGGACGCACCGGCAGGCAATATCCGCCGGCGCACCGACCTCGGCGGCGGCGCGCTGTGGGACCTCGGCTGCTACTGCGTCAGCGCGATCCGCCTGTTCGCCGGACGCCCCGCCGCGGTCGGCGCGACGCAGATCGTCGATCCGCTGGCGACCGGCGAGGGCCACGACCTGCGCATGGTCGCCCACTTCACGATGCCGCGGAACGTGCTGGGGCAGTTGGACGTCGGCCTCGACCTCACCCGTCGCGACCTCCTCGAGCTGGTCGGCACGCGCGGCCGGATCGTCGTACCCGACCCGTGGCTGTGCCGGGCGGGTTACGTCACCGTCGTCCGCGACGGTCACGAGGAGCGGTTCGAGGCAGATCCGTCCGGCGAGTACGGGCTGGCCCCCGCCGCCCCCCACAACACCGACGCCTACCGGATCGAGTTCGAGGCCGCGAGCCACGCCATCACCACGCGGCAGGCGCCCCGCTTCGGCCGGGCCGACGCGGCGGAGCAGGCCGAGGTGATCGACGCCGTCCGCCGCTCCGCGACCGCACGCCGCACCGTCGAGCTCACCACCACCGTCTGATCCACCCGAGGAGACCCCGTGACCGCACCCCTGAGCGTCGGAGTCGTCGGCTGCGGCAACGTCGCGCTGAACTTCCACGTACCCGCCTACCTCGCCCTTCCCGGCGACTACACGCTCGTCGGCCTCGCCGACCCGTCACCCGATCGGCTCGCCGCGGGCGCTCGGATCGCCGGACTGGACGACTCTCACCTGCACACCGACGCAGCCGAGCTGATCGCCCGCGCCGATGTCGACGTGATCGACGTGTGTACGCCGCAGCATCTGCACCGCGACCTGGTGGTCGCCGCAGCGCGGGCCGGCAAGCACATCATGTGTGAGAAGCCCCTCGCCGCAACGCCGTCCGATGCCGCGGCGATGGTCGCGGCTGCGGCCGCCGCGGGTGTCCGACTCGCGGTGATGCACAACTACCTCTTCTTCCCGGAGGTCGTGGCGCTACGTGGGCTGATCGACGACGGCGAGCTGGGCACGGTGCGCACCGTCACCGTCGACATGCTGGGCGTGGTCGACTCCCCCGGCGCCGGCGGCTCGGTGTGGCGGCACGACCCCGCGCAGTCAGGCGGCGGCGTGCTGGTCGACATGCTGCACGGCGTATACCTCGCCGAGCACCTGCTGGGCGAGCAGGCCACGGCCGTATCGGCTTTCGTCGACTCGGTGATCGACGGTGACCGGGTGGAGGGCATCGCGCTCTGCCGCCTGGAGGCGGGCCGCCGAGTAGCGCTCGTGAACATCGCGTGGGGCGTGGGCCAGGGCGGCATCGCCGTCGAAGGCACCGGCGGTCGTGCGGTCGTCCGCTACCGCGGCGACGGGACCCCGCCGTGGGCGCCGTTCGAATCACTGACCGTCACAACGCCGTCGGGCGGCACGCGAACCGTCGACCTGGCAGGTGGGCAGGAGCTGGCTCAGCTCATCGCCGACGCCGTGCGCGACACCGTCGCCGACCTCGCCGCGGCCGTTCGGACCGGCCGCGCTCCGGCGGCCGACGGCGCCGTGGGCCTGCACACCCTCGAGGAGACGGTCGCGGCGTACGCGTCCGCGGCGTTGCGCGCCACCGTCGACCTGCCGCTGACGGGCGCCCTGCACGATCGCGGCGTCGGAGCGCTGGCCTACCTCGACGTAGCCCCGCAGTCGCTCGTCGCACAGCGGGCGCTGTTCGGGCCCGCGAACAGCGCTGCGGCGAATAGCGCTGTGTAACGCGAAGATACCCCACCACACCCCGAAAGGAACCCCATCATGGAACTGGGCCTGCTCACCGACAGCCTGTCGGAGCTGACCCGCGACCAGGCCCTCGACTTCGCCGCCGAACTCGGTATCGACACAGTCGAGATCGGCCTGGGCGGCACGCACGGCGGCTGGTCGCCGGCGCCGCACGCCGACCTGCGCGAGCTGCTCGACGACGGTGCCGAGCGGACCCGGCTGCACACCGACGTCACGGCCCGAGGCCTCCGCCTGGAGGCCCTCAACGCGTCCGGCAACCCGCTGCACCCCGTGCACGGCGAGCGCGACGACGCGGTCCTGCGCGGCGCGCTGCGGCTGGCCGAGGATCTCGAGATCGGCACCGTGGTCACCATGTCCGGGCTGCCGGCGAAGCCCGGCGACACCTTCCCCGCGTGGATCACCACCGTCTGGCCGCCGGAGAACCTGCAGCTGCTGGAGCACCAGTGGGAGGTCGCGATCGACTACTGGGGCGGCGTCGCCGAGGAGGCCCGGCGGCGCGGCGTGCGGATCGCCGTCGAGATGCACGCCAACCAGCTCGTCTACAGCGTGCCGGGGCTGCTCCGTCTGCGTGCGGCCGTCGGCGACACCGTCGGCGTGAACTTCGACCCCAGCCACCTGTTCTGGATGGGCGCCGACCCGATCGCCGCCGTCGATGCGCTCGCGGGGACCATCCATCACGTGCACGCCAAGGACACGACGATCGAGCCCCTGGCCGCGGTGCGGTCGCATCTCGAGACCGTCCCCAACGAGCGGTTCGCCGAGCGCGCCTGGAACTACGTCGCAGTGGGCCGCGGCAACGGGGTCGAGTTCTGGACCCGGTTCGTCACCGCGCTGCGCGCGGCGGGCTACAACGGCCCCCTGTCCATCGAGAACGAGGACTACGCAGTGGGACAGCGTGACTCGGTGGCCCTGGCGGCGAAGACGCTGCGCGGGGCCTTGAGCTGATCGCAGCCCTGCACCGACCACAGCCCTGCACTGACCGCGGTCGGCGCACGACCGCGCCGACCGCGGGCCTGCGTCAGTACCGGATCAGGCCCCGGACGTTCTCGGCTCGGCGCATGGCCGCGTAGCCCTCGTTGACCTGGTCCAGCGTGTACTCCCGGGTGATCATCTCGTCCAGCTTGAGCTGCCCCTCCATGTACAGCCGCAGGAGGTGGGGGATGTCGAAGCGGATGTTGGCGTTGCCGAACCACGCGCCCTTGAACGTCTTCCGCATCGCGGTGAGATCGAACAGGCTCAGCTGCACGTCCATGTCGGCGACGGGGCCCACCGAGACCTGAACGCACACACCGCCCTTCGCGACCAGGCTCATGGCCTGCGCCACGAGATCGCCGCGCGCCACATCGACGGTGATGAGCACCTTGTCGGCCATGTGGCCCCAGGTGAGGTCCTGCAGGAGCGTGGTCGCCTCCTCGATCGACGCGACCGCGTGCGTGGCACCGAAGATCTTGGCCTGCTCACGCTTGAACGGCGACGGGTCCACCAGCACGACGTGCCGGGCGCCCGCGAGGTGCGCCCCCTGTACCGCTCCGCAACCCACACCACCCATGCCGAGGACGACCACGGTCTCGCCGGCCTGCACCTCCGCCGCGTACACGGACGAACCCCAGCCGGTGGTGACACCGCAGCCGACGAGGGCCGCCTTGTCGAGCGGGATGTCGTCGGTGATCTTGACGCACGACGCCTCGTTCACCACGGTGTGCGGGCTGAAGGTGCCGAGCAGGCACATGATGCTCGCGTCCTTCCCGCCGATGTGGTGCCGCGACGTCGCGTCCGAGATCTGCAGTCCGAGCATGAGATCCGCACCCATGTCGCAGATGCTGGACTTGCCCGTGGCGCACTCGCGACATCGACCGCAGGCGGGGATGAAACCGAGCGCCACGTGGTCGCCCACCTCGAGGCTCCGCACGCCCGGCCCCACCGCCGTGACGATGCCGGCACCCTCGTGCCCGCCGATGAACGGGTAGATCTCGAGCGGGACACTGCCGTCTCGCACGTGCTCGTCCGAGTGGCACATGCCCGACGCCGCGAGCTCCACCCGCACCTCGCCGTACTTGGGCTCGTCGAGCTCGAGCTCCTCGATCTGCCAGTCCTCGCCGGGTGCGAAAATCACTGCGGCCTGCGTCTTCATCGTCTCGAGCTCCTCATCTGCACCGGGTGTGATGCACCACACATTCTTCTCCGGTCGATCCATGCGCAGTTGGCAATCTGTGCACACCCGTTGCCCGTCGGCGCACCATCGGTCGACACCCCGTGGGTGATTTTCAGACACTATGAGAATATGTGTTCCAATTTTATGGCGCCGTTCGATTTGTCGTGTAAGCTGGATCACATCGGATCGAAGGAGGTGAACACATGATCCCCGGACCCATCAGCACTGATGAATACCTGCGGCGTCTCGAAGCATTCGAACACGCCACCACCGGCCTGGCCGAAGCGGACCCGGGCATGCTCACCCCGAAGCAGGCCCTCGACGCGATGGTGCGGATCGAACGGTGCCACCGCCGCCTGTCGCCGGTGACGACCCGGATCGCGGGCACCTGCGACCGGCTCGGCGTCCCCGGGCAGCTCGGCTTCCGCAATCTGAAGCAATTGCTCGTCGCCGCCCTGCGGCTGTCGGGTGGGGAGGCCGCTGCCCGCGTCAAAGCGGTGCACTACCGGGCCTGGTCGACGACGCCGACCGGGGAAACCGTCGCGCCGCGGCACCCGCTGCTGGCTCAGGCACAGGTCGACGGGGACATCTCGGATGCCCACGCTGCCGCCGTCGAGAAGGCGATCGAACGGTGCCGACGCCGCCTCACCGGCGACCAACTCGACCAGCTCGAGGACATCCTCACCGGACTCGCCCGGGAGTCCACCCCCGACGCGGTGCGCAAAGCCGCGAAGCATGCCGCGGACACGGTCGACCCCGACGGCGCCGAACCCGACCCCGAGCAGGCCAGACGCGCGCGGAGCCTCGATGCCGCGCCGCAGGACGACGACGGCCTCACCGACCTCGACGCCACCCTCGACGCGGCGACCCGGGCCATGTTGGACGCGGTGATCGCGAAGTGGGGGCGGCCCGGGGTGTGCAACCCCGCCGACCCCGCGCCGCTCGACGACACCGCGCACGCGTCCGAGCAGGAGTTGGCCGCCGCCGCGAAGCGGGACGAGCGGACCCCCACCCAGCGGCGCCACGACGCCCTCACGCACGCCCTGCGCCTCGCACTCGGGCACGCCGGAACACACCGCGGACTACCCGCGATGGTGATCGCGACCATGACCGTCGATCAACTCACCAGCCTCGCCGGCACCGCGACCACGGCCACCGGTGGCACCCTGCCCGTCGCCGATGCGCTACGTCTCGCCGGCGGACATCCGCGCTACGTCCTCCTCACCGACGTCGCGAGCCGCCCGCTGTGGCTCGGCCGCACTCGACGCCTCGCCGCTCCCGACCAGCGGATCGCCCTCTACGCCACCGAGAAGGGCTGCAGCGCACCCGGATGCGACGTGCCGCCCGCGTTCTGCGCCGTCCACCACATGGATGAGTACGCCGCCGGCGGGACGACGGACATCGACAACCTCACCCTCGTCTGCGACGCCCACCACGCCACCGTCAGCCCCGACGGAAACCACACCGCGCCCGTCGCCGACGGCCCCTACCGCGGACGCGCCGGATGGAGCCACCCCCGGATCGCGGGCGGCGCGGTGCGTGTCAACCACACCCACGACTGCACCGAGCTCTATCGGCAGGCCCTGGAACGCTGGACGCTCACCCGCAGCGCGTGGCTGCGCTCCTACAACCAGCGCACGATGGCCGCGAGCGAGCACGCCGCCCACGTGCAGCAGATCGGCCCCATCCACGACGAGATCGCGGCCGTGCTCGACGGCCCCACCGGAGGTGAGATCCTCGAACGCCTGCTCGCGGAGCACGACGCCGCGACCCCCTGGGACACCCACGCCTGCACCATGAACGGCGCCACACCGACCCGTGGACAGCGCAACGTGCCGGTGTCGCTCGTCAAGACCAGCATCCGTAAGCGCTACACGCACGGTCGCACCACAGGCGACCGCAGCACAGACCCCGGCTGAGCCGGGACGCCGATCAGTCCAACCGATGCACCCGGTACTCCGACGGAGTGCAGCCGACCTCGGCGCGGAACATCCGGGACAGGGCCGCGGCGCTCGCGATCCCCCAGCGCGCGCCGATCGCGGACACTGTCGCACCCGCCAGCGCAGGATTGGCGAGGTCGTGACTGATCCGTTCGATCCGTCGGCTGCGGATCCAACCGCTGACCGTCTCGCCGTGCTCGCCGAACAGCTTCTGCAGGTAGCGCACTGAGACGTGATGCTCGGCGGCGATCTCGCGAACGGTCAGGCCCGGATCCGACAGCCGGGCGGCGATCCCGGTCTGGATCTCCAGCAGCAGACTCCGCCGCCGCGCATCTCCCGCGGGGGCCGCGTCTATCCGGTCGGCGAGAGCGGCGGTGAGCAGGTCCAACACGGCGTCGCCGACGACGGGATCGCTGCGCACCGGCAGGGTCTCCAGCTGCCGGCCGAGCTCGGCGAGCAGCCGGGAGACCAGCGCCGGCAGACCCGAGCGACCGTCGAACCGCACCGCGGTCAGCTCGGCGAGCCTGGGCCGCGGGATCCGCAGACGCGCAGCCGGGACCATGACCACGAAGACGGCGAACGGGTCACCGTAGTCCAGGCGGTAGGGGCGGCTGGTGTCGTACACCGCGAAATCGCCCGCCCCGAGCACGGTGGCCCGCCCGTCCTGCACGACCGTCCCGCTGCCCGCGAGTTGCAGGCCGACCTTGACGAATCCCGGGTCGTCCGCGGCGATCTCGCGACGGGTGCGAGACACCGTCACCCTGCTGGCCGCCACCGTGCTGATCGCGAGCCCACCCATCGCCTGCGCCACCAGCCGGCCCGTGAACTCCGCGGGCTCCGCCGTCGCGGCCCGCAACGGCACGAAGCTGCTGCGCACCGTCTCACACCACGCGTCGAACCGGTCCGCGCGGGCGACGTCCGCGGAGTCGAATCGGGTGCCGAACGACATCGCCGTCGCCTCAATCGCGCGGTCGACGATCGAGCAGCCTGCGTGCCTTACCCACCGAGCGCTCGAGCCCGCCGGGCCCGACGACGTCGACGGCCACGGTCACGCCGATCTTGTCCTTGATCAGCCGCTGCAGCGCCGCGCCCGCCGGTGTGTGCGCGCCGGACGGGGCGTCGGGGCGGTGCTCGACGCGCACGGTGAGCTCGTCCATGCGGCCGGGCCGCGTGAGGATGCACTGGAACTGCGGTGCAAGGGCATCGATCCCGAGGATCAGCTCCTCGATCTGCGTCGGGAACAGGTTGACGCCGCGCAGGATGATCATGTCGTCGGTGCGGCCGGTGACCTTCTCCATCCGCCGCATCGTGCGCGCGGTGCCCGGCAGCAGGCGGGTGAGATCCCTTGTGCGGTAGCGGATGATCGGCGTCGCCTCCTTCGTCAGCGAGGTGAACACCAGCTCGCCGTGCTCACCGTCGGGCAGCACCTCGCCGGTGGTCGGGTCGATGATCTCCGGGTAGAAGTGGTCCTCCCAGATGTGCAGTCCGTCCTTGGTCTCCACGCACTCCTGGGCCACGCCCGGGCCCATCACCTCCGACAGGCCGTAGATGTCCACAGCGTCGATGTCCATGTCGCTCTCCAGCTCCGAGCGCATCCGCTCGGTCCAGGGCTCGGCACCGAACACCCCGACCCGCAGGGACGTCGACCGCGGGTCGATGCCCATCGCGATCATCGTGTCCACGATCGTGAGCATGTACGACGGGGTCACCATGATCGCGTCGGGCTGGAAGTCGCAGATCAGCCGCACCTGCTTCTCGGTCTGCCCGCCGGACATGGGGATCACCGCGCAGCCGAGCCCCTCGGCACCGTAGTGGGCGCCGAGGCCGCCGGTGAACAGGCCGTACCCGTACGCGACGTGCACCCGGTCCCCGGGCTTCACGCCCGCCGCACGCAGCGATCGCGCCACCACATCGGCCCACGTGGATATGTCCCTCGCGGTGTATCCGACCACCGTGGGCCAGCCGGTGGTGCCCGACGAGGCGTGGATCCGCGAGACCTCCGCGCGCGGAACGGCGAACATGCCGAAGGGGTAGTTCTCCCGCAGATGCGCCTTCGTGGTGAACGGGAACCGCGCCAGGTCCGACAGTTCCCGGCAGTCGCTCGGGTGCACGCCCGCGGCGTCGAAGGCCTTCCGGTAGTGCGGGACGTGCTCGTAGGCGTGGGCGAGCGACCACCGCAGACGCTCGAGCTGGAGCGCCGCGATCCGGTCGCGCGAGGCGAATTCGATGTCGTCGGTGGGGGTGGCGGTGGTCATGCGTCCGGCTTCCTGGGGTTCGTCGGCTACGTGCGACTCACGCGTCGAAATCGACGGTGACGGCGTCGCCGATCGGGTAGGTCTGGCAGGTGAGGACGAATCCGGCGGCCACCTCGTCGTCCTCGAGGGCGTAGTTGCGGCGCATGTCCACCTCGCCGCACAGCACCCGCGCGCGGCAGGTGCCGCACACACCGCCCTTGCAGGCGAACGGCAGATCCGGGCGGAACGCCTCGGCGCCGTCGAGGATCGTGTCCGCCCGCGCGAGGGTGCCCGTCACGCTGCGGCCGTCGAGGACGACGGTGACCTCGCTGCGCGGGCCGGTCACGCCCGGCTCGCGGTGCCTCTCCTGCGGCGGCGGGGTGCCGTCGTCGACGTAGAACAGTTCGCGGTGGATCCGCTGGCGCTCCACACCCAGGTCGGCCAACACGGATTCGGCGTCGGTCACCATGCCGTGCGGGCCGCACAGCCAGAAGTGGTCGACGTCGCTGGTCGGGATCACCGTCTGCAGCAGCTCGCGCAGCCGGCCGGAATCGATTCTGCCGGTGAATAGTTCCACATCCCGCGGTTCCCGCGACAGCACGTGGACGACGTCGAAGCGGTCGTGGTAGCGGTCCTTGAGATCGGCGATCTCGTCGGCGAACATCACCGACCGGGTGCGCCGGTTTCCGTACACGAGGATCACCTGCGCTGCGGGATTCGCGAGCATGGTGGCCGCGATGGACAGCATCGGCGTGATCCCCGACCCGGCCGCGATCAGCAGGTGCACGCCGCCGGCGGCGGGGTCGGCGGCGAACGCGCCGCCGGGGCCCTGGACATCGATGGTGTCGCCCGCGCGGACCCGGCGGACCAGCCAGGTGGAGAACAGGCCGTCGGTCACCTCGCGCACGCCGACGCGCGGCGGGGCGCCCACGGGGGCGCAGATCGAGTACGAGCGCCGCTGCTCGACTCCGTCGACCACGCGCCGCAGGGTGAGGGACTGCCCTGCGGCGAAGGCGAACTCGTCCGCCAACTCCGCGGGCACGGCGAAGGTGACGGCGACGGCGTCGTCGCACAGCGACTCGACGTCGCTGACGACGAGCGGGTGGAACCCGCGGGCCCTGTTCGGTGTAGGTGCCTGGTCGGAGACCGCCGAGCTCATCAGATCTCCTTGACGTGGTCGAAGGGTTCGCGGCAGTCCAGGCAGCGGTACAGCGCCTTGCACGGCGTGGCACCGAATTCGGAGTCGAGGCGGGTGGCGGTGGAGCCGCAGACGGGACAGGCGACGGTGCGTCGCCGCGGAGCGAGGGTGATCGGTATCGGTCCGTCGGTGCAGCGGGGCGCGGCGCCGGGTGTGGAATACCCTGCGGCGCGCAGCTTCTCGCGGCCGGTCTCGGTGATCCAGTCGGTGGTCCACGCCGGGGAGAGCGCGGTGCGGATGGTGACGTCGCCGAATCCGGCGGCGTGCAGCGTGCACTCGATGTCGGCGCGGATGGCGCCCATCGCGGGGCAGCCCGAATACGTGGGGGTGATCGTCACGTCCACCCGGCCGCCGTGCTCCGCGACCTCCCGGACGATGCCGAGGTCGGCGAGGGTCACCTGCGGCATCTCGGGATCGAGTACGCCGCCGACGACGTCCCGGGCGGCGGTGACGAAGTCACTCGGACAGGCGGTCACCGTCACCACCTCCCCTCGGGGTGTGCCCGGGCGACGGACTGCATCTCGCCGAGGATCCGGCTCAGGGCCTCGGTGTGCAGGCCCTCGCGTCCCGCCCGGCCGCCGACGCGACCGACGGACACACCCACCGGTACATCCACGCCGCCGGCGGCGAACACCAGCGCGATCGCCTCGTCGAACTCGCCCCGCGCGTCGCTCGGGTCGACCGCGACCCCGACGGCGCTGAGCGCGAGCTCCTCCGGTGTCGCCACGAACAGCTCGGGCACGTACGGCCACACCCGCGTCAGCGCCTCCTCGGTGCGGCGGCGGGACTCGGCGGTGCCCAGGGCGAGCGTGACCACCCACCGCGCCGCGTAGTCGCGGTGGTAGGTCAGCTCTTTCACGCCCTTCTGCGCCACCGCGGCCAGCACGGGATCCCGCGATCCGCGCAGCCGGTCGAA
This sequence comes from Tsukamurella soli, assembly GCF_039541155.1. Classification (NCBI taxonomy): domain Bacteria; kingdom Bacillati; phylum Actinomycetota; class Actinomycetes; order Mycobacteriales; family Tsukamurellaceae; genus Tsukamurella; species Tsukamurella soli. The sequence goes on along the minus strand of NZ_BAABFR010000025.1, from coordinate 38,861 downwards.
CACCGCGAGCCGCCAGGTCGTGAACGCCAGCAGACGGACCACCGTCGTGGCGAAGTCGCCGTTGTCGAGCTCGACGAGCCGCACGTTGCGGAAGTCGGGCGCGTCGCGGAAGAAGGCCAGCGCGTCCTCGTCGGGCACGGGTGAGGTGTCCGAGACGAACGGCGCCACAGCGGGATCCGCCGCGGCGGCGCGGGCCAGCAGCAGGCGAGCCTGGCCGACGAGGTCGAGGCCGACGTTGGCGAGCGCCACCTCCTCCTCCAGCTCCGGCGCACGGGTGGACCATTCGGCGAGCCGCTGGGCGGAGATCAGTGCGTCGTCGCCCAGCATCAGGCAGTAGGCGGCCAACGTCGGCGCGTCGACGTCGGCGGGTACGGTCGTGTCGACGCCCGCCAAAGGGTCGTCGAAACGTGTGCCGAAGGCCCACTGTCCGTGCGCATCTGCGTCCAGGAGACCGTCGTACGCGTTGTCGTGGTCGATCATGGGGGCTGAAGTCCTCTCCGCCGGAGACTGCTGCGGGGTCACATGTGCGGGACGTCGTCGGGGATCTCGTAGAACGTGGGGTGCCGATAGACCTTGTCTCGGCTGGGCGCGAAGTACGGGTCCTTCTCCGACGGGCTCGACGCCGCGATGTCGCTCGACCGCACCACCCAGATGCTCACGCCCTCGTTGCGGCGGGTGTACACGTCGCGGGCGTGCCGTAACGCCATCTCGTCGTCCGCGGCGTGCAGCGACCCGACGTGGACGTGGTTGAGCCCGCGCTTACCCCGCAGGAACACCTCGTACAGCGGCCATTCCGCCCGGGCCTGCTCACTCATGGTGTGCTCCCTCATCGCTGCGAGCGGCGAAGGCGATCGCCGCCTCGCGGACCCACCCGCCGTTCTCGTGGGCGGCACGCCGGTTCGCGATCCGCTCGATGCTGGTGGCTCCGCGGCCCGTGACGACCTCGGTGAACTCCTGCCAGTCGGGCTCGCCGAAGTCGTACGAGCCGCGCTCGGCGTTCCACGCCAGGTCGGGATCGGGGAAGGTCACGCCCAGCACCTGCGCCTGCGGCACCGACATGTCGACGAAACGCTGCCGCAGCTCGTCGTTGCTGTGCCGCTTGATCTTCCACTTCATCGACTGCGCGGAGTTGGGCGAGCGGTCGTCGGGCGGCCCGAACATCATCAGCGCCGGCCACCACCAGCGGTTCACCGACTCCTGCACCATCGCCCGCTGCTCCTCGGTGCCCTTCATCATGGTCAGCAGCAGCTCGTAACCCTGCCGCTGGTGGAACGACTCCTCCTTGCACACCCGGATCATCGCGCGGCCGTAGGGACCGAAGCTGCTGCGACACAACGGCACCTGGTTGCAGATCGCCGCGCCGTCCACCAGCCAGCCGATCACCCCCACATCCGCGAATGTCAACGCCGGGTAGTTGAAGATCGACGAGTACTTCTGCTGCCCGGCGATCAGGGCATCGGTGAGGTCTGCGCGATCCGCGCCGAGCGTCTCGGCCGCGGAGTACAGGTACAGCCCGTGACCGGCCTCGTCCTGGACCTTCGCCATCAGGATCGCCTTGCGGCGCAGCGACGGCGCGCGGGTCAGCCAGTTGCCCTCCGGCTGCATGCCGATGATCTCGGAGTGGGCGTGCTGCGCGATCTGCCGGATGAGCGAGCGCCGGTAGCCCTCGGGCATCCAGTCCCGCGGTTCGATCCGCTGGTCGGACTCGACGGTGTGGAGGAAGCCCGCCTCCAGTTCGGCGGTGGTCTCGGCCATCTCGTGATCGCCTCCTGCTCGGGTCGATTCGGTGTCCGGTGGATTCAGTGCTCGGCTGGGCTCAGTGCCCGGCGAACGTCGGCCGCTGCTTGGCGAGGAAGGCGTCGACCGCGGCGCGGTGGTCGGCGGTGGCACCGAGCGCCTGGGCGGCGACCCGCTCGCGCTCGAGCGCGTCACCCAGGGACGGCAGCGCCGCGCGGATGAGCGCCTTCGCCGCGGCATAGCCCGCGGTCGGTCCCTCGGCGAGGCGCTTCGCGAGCTTCCGCGCCTCGGCGGGGAGGTCACCGTCGGGCACGACGCGGTGCACGATGCCCCAGGCCTGCGCATCGGTGGCGGTGAACCGGTCGCCGAGCAGGATCAGCCCGCTTGCGCGACTGGCGCCGACCGCGTCCACGAGCGTCCGGGTGAGTCCCGAGTCGGAAGCGAGGCCGATCGCGGTGAACGCGGTCGCGAACCTCGCGCCCTCCCCCGCCACGCGGATGTCGGCGGCCAGCGCGATGCCGAGCCCGGCGCCCACGCACGCCCCCTGGAGCGCGACCACCACCGGCACGCGGATCGCGCTGATGGCGGCGAGCAGCGGGTTGTAGTGCTCGCCGACGGTGTCCATCGCATGCGCCGGATCCGCGGCCAGCGTCGCGGCATGCTCGCCGAGGTCCTGACCCACGCAGAAGTTCCCGCCCTCGGCGGCGAGCAGCACGGCTCGGACGGTGTCGTCGGCACCGAGCGCCCGGAACGCGTCGAGCAGGCCCGTCTTCAGGTCCACGTCCAATGCGTTCGCGGCTGTGGCGCGCCGCAGGGTGACGACGGCGAGCCCACCCTCGCGTACGACGGTGACAGTGTCCGCGGTGCCGTCGTGGCCGGGGCCGGGGCCGTCCTGGGTGGTTCCGTCGCGGGCGGTGTCGGATGCCGGCGCGGTCTCGGACGCCGCCGTGGATGAACTCATGTCTGTCTCCCTGAAGGATCTGCAACCCCATTCGATCCTAACCGATCGTTCGGTCGGTATCAACGGTTCGCCAGACCACCGGTTCTCTGCCAGGATCGACGGATGACGAGCGGACAGCCGCAGCGCAGGACCGGCCTTCCGGGGCGGCCGGGCTACGACCTCGACTCCCTCCTCGCGGTCGCGGTCCGGGTGTTCAACGAGCGGGGCTACGACGCCACCAGCATGGACACGCTGGCCAAGAGCCTCGGGCTCACGAAGTCGTCTATCTACCACCACGTGTCCAGCAAGGAGGAGCTGCTCGACCTCGCACTGAACCGAGCGCTGAGCGGCCTGTTCGCGGTGACCACCGAGCCCGGCGCCACCACCGGCCGCTACATCGACCGGCTGGAACACGTGGTGCGGCGAAGCGTGAAGGTGCTGGTCAGCGAGCTACCGTATGTGACACTCCTGCTCCGACTGCGAGGCAACTCGGAGATCGAGCGCAGGGCGCTGGCCCGCCGTCGCGAGTTCGACGCATTCGTCGCCGACCTCGTCGCGCACGCGGCCGCCGAGGGCGACCTGGACGCCACCGTCGACCCCGGGCTCGCGAGCCGGCTCCTGTTCGGGATGGTCAACTCGCTGATCGAGTGGTATCGACCCCGCCCCGGTCACAACGCCGACGACCTCGCCGACACCGTCGTCGCCGTGGCGTTCCACGGCCTGCGCACCAGCGCGTGAGACCCCGCGGTGTCCCTTGACACTCCGCCGTGCGGCCGCGCATCCTTGAGGCCGGATTACCGACCGAACGTACGGTGTGAGGAGTGGAAGTGACCAGAGCGCTCTCCAGCTACGCGGCGGGCCGGTGGTTCACGGCCGAGGACGCCGGCACGCCTGTCTTCAGCGCGGTGGACGGCACCGAGGTGGCGCGTGTCTCGGCTACGGGCCTCGACGTCGCGGGGATGGTCACATACGCCCGGGAGGTGGGATGCCCGGCGCTGGCGGCACTGACGTTCCACGAGCGCGCCACCGCCCTCAAGGCCCTGGCGCTCACACTGATGGCCGGCAAGGCCGAGTTCTACGAGCTGTCGAAGTCGACCGGCGCCACCCGGCGTGACTGCGCCGTCGACATCGACGGCGGTTTCGGCACGGTGCTCAGCTACGCCGGTAAGGCGAAACGCGAGTTGCCCGACGACGTCGTGTATCTGGACGGCGCGGTCGAGCCGCTCGGCAAGCGCGGCACCTTCGCGGGTCAGCACATCTACACGTCGCGCCGCGGGGTCGCGGTGCAGATCAACGCCTACAACTTCCCGGTCTGGGGCTTCCTGGAGAAGCTCGCGCCGGCGTTCATCGCGGGCGTGCCGAGCATCGTCAAGCCGGCGACCCAGACCGGTTACGTCACCGAGCTCGTGGTCCGCCGGATCATCGAGTCGGGCCTGCTGCCCGAGGGCTCGCTGCAGTTGCTCTGCGGATCGCCGGCCGGCCTGCTCGAGGCCCTCGACGGCCAGGACTCGGTGGCGTTCACCGGTTCCGCGCACACAGCCGCGCTGGTGCGCGCACATCCCACGGTGGTTGCCCGCGCCGTCCACTTCACCGCCGAGGCCGACTCGCTCAACTGCTCGATCCTAGGCGCCGACGTCACGCCCGACTCCGCGGAGTTCGGGCTCTACGTCGAGCAACTGGTCACCGAGATGACGGTGAAGGCCGGGCAGAAGTGCACCGCCATTCGTCGCGCGCTGGTCCCGACGCACCTCGTCGAGGCGGTTCTCGACGCCGCCCGCGAGCGGCTCGAACGGGTCGTCCTGGGCGCGCCCGGCGTCGAGGGCGTCACGATGGGTCCGCTGGTGAGCCTCGACCAGCGCTCCGACGTGCTCGCGGCGGTCGACAAGCTGCGGAGCGCGGCCGAGATCGCCATCGGTGACCTCGACGGTTTCGAGGTGGTGGGTGCGGATGCCCGTACCGGGGCGTTCCTGCCGCCGCTGCTGTTGCGCTGCACCGACTCCGCCGCCGCGCCCGTCCACGAGGTCGAGGCGTTCGGGCCGGTCGCGACCGTGATCGGGTACCGCGACACCGCGGACGCGATCGCGCTGGCCGTGCGCGGCGGGGGCAGTCTGGTCGGCTCGCTCGTGACGCGCGACCCCGCGCTCGCACGGGAGATCCTGCTGGGCATCGCCCCGTATCACGGCCGACTGCTGGTGCTCGACGCCGAGGACGCCGACGAGTCCACCGGCCACGGTTCGCCGCTGCCCGTGCTGGTGCACGGCGGTCCCGGCCGCGCGGGTGGCGGCGAGGAGTTGGGTGGCATCCGCGGTGTGCTACACCATATGCAGCGCACCGCGATCCAGGGCACACCCGACATCCTCACCGCCGTCGGCGGTCGCTGGGTGACCGGCGCCAAGCGTCGCGACGACGGGGTGCATCCGTTCCGAAAGTCACTGGCGCAGCTTAGGATCGGCGACACCATCGTGGGTGGACCGCGTCGGGTGACGCTCGCCGATATCGAGCACTTCGCCGAGTTCACCGGCGACACCTTCTACGCACACACCGATCCGGTTGCGGCGGCGGCCAACCCGCTGTTCGGCGGGATCGTGGCACACGGGTACCTGGTGGTGTCGCTGGCGGCCGGCCTGTTCGTGGACCCGGCGCCGGGACCGGTACTGGCCAACTTCGGCGTGGACGGACTGCGCTTCCGCACGCCCGTGAAGGCCGAGGACGACCTGACGGTGACGCTCACCGCGAAGCAGATCATCCCCCGGTCGAGCGCCGACTACGGCGAGGTGCGGTGGGACGCCGTGGTGGCCAACCAGAACGGCGACCCGGTGGCCACCTACGACGTGCTCACGCTGGTCGCGAAGACCGACGGCGATCAGCAGGCGGACTGAGCGGTGAGCGAGAACGCCACACCTCTCGACGGGGCCGCCCCCGCGGAATGCGCGATCGCGCGCCGGATGTTCGCCGCCGACAACGCCTCTCAGACCCTGGGCATCGAGATAGCACACCTCTCGCCCGGTCACGCCGTGACGACGATGACGGTGCGCGACACCATGGTCAACGGCCACGGAATCACCCACGGCGGCTACGTGTTCACGCTCGCGGACAGCACCTTCGCGCTCGCCTGCAACGGCTACGAATCACCGGCCGTGGCGGTACGGGCCGACATCCGGTTCCTCACGCCTTCGCGCCTCGGCGAGCAGCTGGTGGCCGAGGCCGTCGAGCGGGCCCGCTTCGGCCGCAACGGGATCTACGACGTGACAGTCCGGCGTGGCGACGAGGTGATCGCCGAGTTCCGTGGCGACAGCCGGACGGTGACGATCCAGCGCCGCCGGGTGCCGCACGTCACCGCGCCCGGCGACGCGTTCGAGTGAAGGGCGCGGCCGCCGGTCCTCGAGCCGGTCCACCTCCCCGTCCAAACCGGCGCAGACGCGCGACACCTCAGACTCGGAGATCCCACGCTCGCCTTTAGCTCACGCTCGCCAGGCCGTCGTCGATCATCTGCTGGAAGTGATCGACGATGGTCTTCTCGGGCGGGATGAAATCGAGATCCAGTTCGGCGCGAGTGCGGCTGTTGTCGAAGCGCAACGGCCAGCCCACGTTGAGCTCGACGTACTTGCGTGTCATCCCGACGGCCGGTGCACCGATCTTCACGAGCACCTTCGGCAGTTCACGGGTCGGGAAGGTGCGCCGTCTGCCGAACGCGCCGCGCAGGATCCGGCCCATGTCCAGCAGGCTCACCGTGCCGGAGGTGGCGATGTATCGGCCGTGTGCCGTCGGGGTGAATCCCGCCGCGATGTGGGTCCGCGCGGCGTCCCGTACGTCCACCACGCCCATCTCCAGCGCAGGCGCCCCGAACGTCATGGAACCATCGGTGAAGTGACCGATGGTCGTCATGGTGCCGGACGCGCTGCTCGTGGTGAGCGAGGGCCCGAACACCAGACCGGGGTGCACCGTCACCAGGTCCCACCGATCCTGCGCCGCGCACATCGCCCAGGCCTGTCTCTCGGCCACCGTCTTGGAGTAGCTGTACTCCTGGTGCGAGTCGGTGCTGGTGGTGTTCCAGTCGGCGTCCGTGAAGCACTCTCTGCCGCGCATGTCGATGTTGTCGCCGTAGATGGCGACGACGCTGCTGGTGAGCACCACACGCTTGACCGAATCGGTGCGGTTCACGCTGTTCAACACGTTGCGTGTCCCCTCCAGCGCGGGCCGGATCAGCTGCTCTCTCGGGTCGTCGAGCTTGCCCATGAGGAACGGTGAGGCGGTATGGATCACGAGCTCGCAGCCGGCCATCGCCTCCGTGAAGCTGCCCTCGTCCAGGAGGTCCGCCGGGTGCAGGGTGAGCCGACCGGGGTGTTGCTCGGCCAGGGTGTGCAGGTGCTCGAGTCCCTTGGGTTTGCGTGGATCGCGGACGGTGGCGCGCACCGTCCGGCCGTCCTCCAGGAGGTAGCGGACGATCCAGCTGGCCAGGTAGCCGCTGCCCCCGGTGACGAGGACGGGTGCGTTCGGGTCGATCTCGGTCATGTTCTCTCCTATTGGGATGGTCGTCTGATTCCGCGCCGGCGCGTCACCTACCGACGACCTGCTGGAGCCCTCGCGATACGTCGTGACGGCGAAGTCGGGGAAGCGTGCCGTGGACTTCGACGGGTCGAAGACGTTGTCCCCGCGGTAGCGCAGCATCAATTCCTCTGCGTCCCTGGCAGATCCGTTGAATGGGCCACCGACCCTGAAAGTGACCGGCGGGGCCGTGGTGTATCGGATCCGCCGCCTGACCATCTCCGAGGCGATCTCGATCGTGGTCTGGTAGGTCAATAGATCCTGGTCGATCGGCAGACGCCAGGTCTGGCCGTAGGCGTCGGGGGCGTTGCCCGGCCGCCTGCCCTGTCTGATGCGGTCGATGACGAGGGAGTCGGTGAGACTCTTGGTCTTGCCGGGTCCCGTAGAACCTCGGTGCCCGGCAGATCACGGCCTCGATCGTTCCGGCGTGCATCGTCTCGAGGCTTCGGCGCGTTCCTTGGCGGCAGGCTCGAGGTAGGCGATGGGCGGGGGAGGTTCGGACATTTCTACTCCGCTCGTCGTAGCGAATGATTCGTTGTAGGTGTCACGATGTCTACGGTGCTTACATGTAGACATCGCGACCATAGCACCGTCGGCCGCGCAGCCGGGTCGGTTCGCCGACCCAGGGTGAACGGACGAATGTCGACGGAACGGCCGGCAGGTATCAGCGGTGTGCCGCACGTCCGTATCCCGCGCGGAGGATGCGCCGTTCGCAGGTGAGGTCGATGTCGATGCCCCGCTCGACGACGCCGGCTCCCGAGTCTCCGACGCCGGCATCGAGCTGATCCCGGTGGGCCACGGCGTCGATCCCGCGCGTGCCCGTCGCGCCCTCACTGCCGCCCTCGCGTGCCTCGGCGACCGATCAGCCCGAGCCCTCACCGATCTCGGGCCCGGCCGTGCGCCCACCGGGTCCGCCTGCAGCATCCGGATCGATGTGCCCCATACGATCTTCATCGGTGAGGTGGGCGCGATAGGTTTGTCGCGCACCGCCGCGAGCGATCGCGGAGCATGGCCCCGGGACACGACGTGTCCCAGCGTCAGGCAAGAAGGGGGTCGAATATGCCTGAAGGCGGGCCGACCGGTCGCATATTCTCGCGGCGACTTGTTGTCAAGACAGGTGGCGCAGCGGCTGCTGTCGCTCTGGCGCTGGGATCGTGGGAGCCCCCTCGCGCGTCTGCCGCTCCGTCATCGGCGCCGACGACTCCACGTACCTTTCGGCTGGGGAGCTTCTTGGCACGCGTTTCGACGGGCGGATCGCCGTCGCTGCAGATAGCGCATGTCGACGAGCCGAGCAGAGTCATCTGGGACGGCTCGGTGGCCGGTGGATTCCTGCAGGGTGGCGCCGCCGAGACGGTGATCGAGGAGAATGTGACCCCGGCCAGTGGGTTCACGATCAGCGATCGAGATCTGGTGCGCTTCGACGCACAGACGATCGACTCCGCTGCCTCCGACGGGGCAGCCCTGACATTGGGGGGAAGGGTGCGGTCGACTTCGGGACGCACCACCGACTACACGATGAGCTGGACCGCGGTCGGGCCCAAGCAATTGCGGTTTCAGATCGCCCTTCACGACCGAGGGGTGAACCGCGTGTTCCTGAGGTACCGAGCGGACCCGGGTGAGCAGTTCTGGGGCTTCGGTCAGCAGCTGACGTACTTCGACCAGCGAGGACGGCTCCTTCCCATCCTGGTCCAGGAACATGGCGTCGGCCGCGGCCTGCCCATCATCACCGAAGCCATTCGATCGAGGTTCGGTGCGCGCACCGCCGGGAGTCCGGTGACGACGGAGGTTGCCGTACCGCACTACATCTCGAGCATCAACCGGAGCCTGATGCTCGAAAGCAGCCAGTACAGCGTGTTCGACCTCCGTACCCCGGGGATGGTCGAGATCGAGCAGTTCGATGATCGGCTCAGCGGTCAGATTCTCTACGGCACATCGCCATTGGACCTCATCGAGACCTACACCGGCATAGCCGGACGGATGCGACGGTTGCCCGACTGGGTCGACGATGGAGCGATCGTGTGCGCGCAGGGCGGCACCGAGGTCGTGCGGAAGCTGATCACCACTCTCGCCGACGCACATATCCCGGTCTCGGCGCTCTGGATTCAGGACTGGACCGGTGTGAACCACACCGCCGCCGGAAAGCAGGTGCAGTGGAACTGGATTCTCGACACCGGCCACTATCCGGACTGGGCCGAACTGCAGAATGATCTGGCGACACGACTGGGCGCGAAGACCGTTCTCTACGTCAATCCATTCCTGAGCCACAACAACGGATACCGGCACCTCTTCGACATCGCTGCGGCCAGGGGTTACCTCGTGAAGCACCGCGACGGAACTCCCTATCAGATTCGCAGCGCGTCGTTCGAGGCCGGTCTGATCGACCTGACGAATCCTGCCACCAGAGCCTGGATCACCGACGTCATCAAGAGCAATCTCATCGGCAACAGGGCGGTCGGCTGGATGGCCGACTTCGGCGAGGCCCTGCCTTTCGACTCCGTGCTTCATTCCGGTGAGAATCCGGCAGACTTTCACAATCGCTACCCCGAGGAATGGGCCAGGATCAACCGCGACGCCATCGCCGAAACCGGCCACGACACCGATGGCCTGTTCTTCAGCCGCTCGGGCTTCACGCGCAGCCCGGCGATCTCCACGCTGTTCTGGGTGGGCGACCAACTCCAGACCTGGGATGCGTTCGACGGTCTCAAGTCCGCGATCACCGGCTGCCTGAGCGGCGGGATCTCGGGCTTCAGCCATGTCCACAGCGACATCGGCGGGTTCGACTCGATCGTGGGAACCATTCCGGGTACCACCAAAGAGGTGGCGCTCGTGCGCCGAACCAAAGAGCTCTTCCTGCGGTGGGCCGAGCACAGCGCGTTCACGTCCGTCATGCGGACTCATCAAGGCATTTCGCCGGCCGACGCCTGGCAGATCGATCAGGATGCCGACACCCTCGTCCAGTTTCGGCGGATGGTTGCGCTCTATCGAGCCTGGGCGCCCTACCGACGGCGACTCAGCGCGGAAGCCGCGCGGACCGGCTACCCCGTCATGCGCGCCATGGCCCTGACGTTTCCTCAGGACTCTGTGGCCTTCGACTACCAGTTTCAATACACCCTCGGCGACGCGCTGCTTCTCGCCCCGGTGACCGAACCGGGTGCCAGGACGGCAGTCGCGTACCTCCCCCGCGGGAATTGGTACCACCCGTGGACCGGGAGCACCTATCGGCACGCAACCGGTGCCACCGTGACCGTGCCCGCACCGATCGGACGCCCGCCGGCATTCATCAACCTGCAATCAGCTTTCGCTTCAGAGCTCCGCAGGTCCTTCGACATGCTCGTGTGACCCGATACCGCGCATCACACCGACCGCGGCTACGGGCGGTCGCAGCGATACACACGGCGCTGGGGCCGGGTGGGGATCAGTCGTTCGGCCGGACCACCGGCACCGGGCACGGGACGTGCCCGATCAGCGCGGCTCACCGACCTCAGGAACGAACCGACCGGTTCGCCGTGTCCGTGACTGCCCGGCTGCGACGGGCCCGCGTCCCCGGGCCACCGTGGACAGCGCGACCGAGCCTGCGAGCACGGTCCTGAAACCGCCGCGGCCGGTGGCGCCGAGCACGGTGACCACCGCGCGCGGACAGCTCGTCCAGCGTCGGCGTGGGCTGCCCGCGGTACACCCGGGCCTTGACCGAGTAGAGCTCCGGTGCCACGGTCAGGGCCGCGTGTCCGCGTCCGCGAGCATCAGCTTCCCCGCCTCGACCAGGCCCTCCTGGAACTCCTGCGGCATGGCCGAGTAGACGAACCGCACATCGTTGTCGTCGACCACGGTCACGATCCGGAGTGGTTCGTGCCGTCGCTGCGCGACCCGTGCCGCCCAGCGCACGGCGCGCAGCGAGGACTCGGATCCGTCCACGCCCACCAGCACGTACCGGTCCACCGTCGACTCCGTCATGATCGCTCCTCGTCGCCTGCCGATTCGGACGGCGAGTCAGCGCTCACCGTGATTCCGACGGTATTCGGCGGCCCATCGCAGGACAACGGCGCAGGGTCCGGCCGCATCGGGACATCCGCCCCGCGATGCAACGACCTACCCGATTCGACGACCGATCCGTCATGACCAGGTTCGCCGAGCACCCAGGAGTAGACGAATGCGTCGACATCGGAAATAATTCGGTACCCCCGGTCGAACCCGCCGCAACCATACGCACACGGTGTTCGGCTCCTCAAGCGTGCAGCTGCTACCCCAGATGCGAGCCTCCATTGATATCCAACGTGGCACCGGTGATGTACCCCGCAGCCTTGGACCAGAGATAGAGCACCCCCTCCGCGATGTCCTCGGGCGTCGCGAGCCTATTGAGCAGCGCCTTACTCGCCAACCGCTCGACGACCTCCGGGTCCTCCCCCACCATCGAGGTCGCGGTCGCCCCCGGGGCGACACAATTAACCCTGACTCCGCGACCCGCCAGCTCACGCGCGGCACCGCGAGTCAGCCCGATCACGCCCGCTTTCGATGCGCCGTAGACGGATCCACCGACGTACCCCCCACCCGTGTAGGCCGCAGCGGACGCCGCAAGAACGATCGACGCGCCGTCACCAAGATGTTCCAGAGACGCCTGAATGGTGTTGACCGAACCGAGGAGGTTGATCAGTAGACAGCGCCCCGCCGCTTCCATCGTCACCTGATCGATCGGCGTCGGAAGCGTGATTCCTGCCGAGACGAAGATGCTCCCGATATGTGCTGCTCCGACCTCCGATTCGGCTCCGCCGCGAGAGATTTCGCCGAACGCGCGGACAAGAGTCTCCGGATCAAGTACATCGGCCTGCTGGTATTCGACGTCCACGAGCCCAGAAGCAGATTCCGGCATCGAAGCACCTAGATCGATCACCGCGACATCGGCGCCACGGGCGCGGGCCAACCGCGCCACGGTCAGCCCGATCCCACTGGCACCGCCCACGATCACCGTCTTGCGGTGACTATCGCCCTGCTCTACTGCGTCTAACGTATTCATCATCGTCCTCACGGTTCTCGGTTGAATTCGGTACAGCTCGAAGAGTCGTCGGTGGACATCACGAAGCCGACCCCACCTCTCGTCATCCGCTGTACTATGTATGCGCCGTCGATCGGCAATGTGGCAGGTGCGCAGTTGCCGATGGACGCCGATTGTTCTGTCGATGTACTTCTTCTACGGAGACCCCACGTCGCGCTCTTCTAGCGGACCGTATCGGGAGTGTCGATTCGTTCGATTGATCGCCACCTCGACACCGATATGGCGACGATCATGGATACGAGGCAGAATCCGGCGATGAGGTACAGGCTCGCGTCGATGTTGCCGGTGAGGCCCTTGATCCAGCCGAACAGGTAGGGACCGGCGAAGCCGCCGATATTCCCCACTGTGTTGACCAGTGCAAGACCTGCGGCCGCGGCGGTGCCCACCAGGAATTTAGTCGACATCCCAAAGAAGAGCGGAATGCCTGAGCACAGGCCCATTGCGGCGATCGCGACGCCCACGAGAACGAGATAGGGCGAGTTCGCCCAGATGGCGAGAAGAATACCGATCGCACCGATCGCCGCCGAGGCCGCGACATGGAGCGGGACCTCGTCCCTGCGCCGGGAGTGCCACGCCCAGAAGAGCGTGAATACGACGGCGCAGCCGTAGGGAATGGCGGTCAGTAGGCCGATCTGCAGGATCGAGTACTTGACTTCGAACCGTGCCTGGAAGCCTTTGATGATGGTCGGCAGGAAGAAGCCGATGGCGTATAAGCCGTAGATGAGGCCGAAGTATCCGATGCCGAGAATCCAGACCTTCGCGTCGCCGAGTACACTGCGAACCCCGGTGTGTGCCTGAACGGGGTCTTCGCCGGCGACATCCGCTTCGAGGAATTCACATTCTTCGGTGGTGAGCCATCGCGCGCCAGCGGGGCGATCCGGGAGTAGGAATAAGCACGCGAGGCCGAGAACAATGGCCGGGACGCCGGTCACCAAGATCATGAATCGCCAGCCATCGAGTCCGAAGAGCAAGCCGTGGCCGCTCTGAACCAGCCATGAGGCCAGTGGGGACCCGATCATCGACGACAGCGGAATACCAACGAGGAAGAATGTAAATGCCTGCGCCCGGTCGCGCTGAGCGAACCAGTATGTCAGGTAGAGCAGGATTCCCGGTGTGAAACCGGCCTCGGCGACACCGAGGAGGAACCGCATGGCGTACAGCATCGGAGCGTTCTGAACGAATGCGGTCGCTGCGGCGACCATTCCCCAGGTGATGAGGATGCGGGCGATCCAGATTCGGGCGCCGAATCGGTGCAGCGCCAGGTTGCTGGGCACTTCCAGGAGGATATATCCGATGAAGAAGATGCCCGACGCGATGCCGAACATGGTAGACGTCAGGCCTAGGGCGTCGTTCATGCCGCTGGGGCCGGCGATCGAGATGTTGCTGCGATCGAGGTAGTTGACGAAGTAGCACAGCAGTAGGAACGGCATGAGCCGGACGAGAACCTTGCGACGGACAGTCGACTGCAGCGCAGACGGGGGTGAAATGGGCATAGCGAACCTCTCGGGCAGGGCTGGATGGTGTTTGAACACGCACGAATGTGGTGCTCACTGGTGATTCAGTAGGTGCGGAAGACCTCGACGATCCCGGAGTCGTCACCGTCGCCGAGGCCGAGTTCGGCGGCCCGGGTCAGGGCGTCCCGTGCGGCGGCGGTGAGCGGCGCGTAGGCGCCGCTGGCGGCGGCGGCCGCACTGACCAGTCCACTGTCTTTGACGAAGACCGACAGGTGGGTCTGTGTGGGGCGTTGCTCGGTCGGTAGCGCCATCCGGGGCCCGCGATCGGCGAACATCCATGAGGCGGCCGCGCCGGTCGGCAGCAGGTCCGTGACGACGTCGAGGTCGAGTCCGAGTCGTTCAGCGAAGGCGATGGCTTCACCAGCGGCCACCAGGTGAATGCCGGCCAGCATCTGGTTGACGAGCTTGAGCGACTGGCCGTCGCCGGGGCGCGATCCCACGACCCGCACGGCGCCCGCCACGTCGAGCACCGGCCGTGCTGAATCGACAGCTCCTTGATCTCCAGAGACGATCAGGGTCAGGGTGCCGTCCGTGGCGCCGATGACGCCGCCTGTCACTGGGCAGTCGATCAGCCCGATTCCTAGCTGCGAGGCAGATACCGCGGCGTCGCGGACGACGTCCGGTCCCACGGTGCTCATCGCGATGAGCACCGCGCCCTCGAGTCGTCCGTCGGTGAACACCGGAGCGGCCAAGAGGTCGAGCAGTTGTGTGCCGGTCGCCACCATGGCGATGACGACATCGCGTCCGGCGATCGCACCGAGGTCGGTGCTGGCCGACAGCCCCGCTTCTCGGCACTGCTCGATCCGTGCGGTGGAGATATCGACTGCGCAGATGTCGAATCCGTGATTGTGGAGCCGCAGGGCGATCGGCATGCCCATCGCGCCGACGCCGACGAGGGCGACAGACGGCAGGGCGCGGGAGTTTGCGCCCGTGGGACTGGCGAAACGGGCATCGGGGTCAGCTTCTTTCACATCACGATCCTGTCGTTGATGTGACAGCCGTCACTACCGCGTGCCGTCGGGATCTGTCCCCCGGTTTTCCACTCTGTGTAGGAATACGTCGGCGAGTGTCGTCAGCCGACGATGTCGAGGAGGTACAGACCGAGGTGCAGGAGCAACCGTGCACGTCCGTCGTTCAGGTCGATTCCGGTGTGTTCCTGGATCCGTTCGAGTCGGTAGTACAGCGATGTGCGGTGCAGGTGCAGGGCCTCCGCCGTGGCAGGTGCCGAGCACCCTTCGTCGAGGTAGGTACGTAAGGTCGTCAGAAGCCTGCCGGTCGAGTCCGCGTCCCTGAGCCGGATGAGCGGTTCGGGAACGAGGGCGTCGGTGAGTTCGTGGTCGGGGAGTCGTAACAGCAGCTCCAGCGGCCCCAGTTCGTCGGCGAGTGCGACGCCGCCGAGCGAGGGCACCCGGCGAGCCGCGCGCGCCGCGACGCACGCTTCGTCGTAGGCACGGTGCGCTGCGGTCAAGCCGGTACGCAGCCGTCCGACCCCGGCCACTGATCCGCCGTGGTCGCCGACCACGCGACGGACGGCCTCACGCAGGTCCGCCGCCTGATCGCGTAGCCGATCCTCCCCAGGCGGGGTGTCCCACGTCTGCAGCAGTACCCCGCGGCCGCCCAGGGCGACACCTGCGGCGTAGCCGGATCGGGCCCGGGCCAGACCCGATGTCGCGATCCGCAGAGCAGACGCGGCTTCGGTGGACTCGACCGGCTCGTGGCCAGGAACCAGCTCCACGACAGTGATCGAGACATGGGTGGACCGGCGGACCACGCCGAGCCGGTCCAACTCACGAACGGCGGCGTCGCGGCGCATCGGCTCCGCGCTCAGAAGACCCGACACGCAGGCTTCCACCTCCCGGCGTAACAGATCTTGGCCCAGCTGCTCGCCGAGCAGCAGCACTGCTGCCTCGTGGCCGGCATCGACCACGTTCTGCTTCTGCGCCGCGGTCATCGACAGATCGTCGTCGATCACGAGGAGGAAGCCGAGCAGTTGTGCCTGCCACCGGACCGGGTAGCAAAGGCGGCTCTTCATCCCCAGCTCGGCGTTGGCCGGGATGACTCCGGGGCTCGTCCATCGCGCGACGCCGTGTCCGAGGATGTAGCCGATCGCCGGGACACCGACATCGCGTTGCAGCACCGCCCGGACCCGCTGATCGTCGGCATCCCCGAAATGGCGACTGGCCACAATGAGCTTCAACTCGGGATCGTCCAGCACCACCGACCGCCCGAGCTTCTCGGCGAGGGTATCGACGAGACGCTGCAACGACTCCCGCTCCGACATACGCGCAGCATTCCACAGGCATTCCTACAAAGAGTGGAAATCAGCCGTGGAGATCCCTTCCCGGCGCGGTCGTTCGAGACGTAACCCGAGTCACATACTGGTCGCCATGAGCACAGATCCTTTCCTGACCGGGTGGGCCCACACCGCCTTCGGCAAGAGCGCCCCCGAAGTGACCGTCGAAGACCTGATGGCCGAGGTCTCGACCACCGCGATCGTCGACGCCGGCCTCGCAACGGCCGACGTCGACGCAGCCTTCGTCGGCGTCTTCAACTCCGGCCTGTCCCGGCAGTCCTTCGAGGCTGCGCTGCTCGGAGCCGGAAGTCCCGAACTGGCTCGTGTACCGGCATCTCGACACGAGAACGCCTGCGCGACGGGCAGCGCGGCCCTGCACGCCGCGATGGATTTCATCCAGTCCGGCAGAGGACAGGTGGCCTTGGTCGTCGGCGCGGAGAAGATGACCGGGGTCGGGAACGATGTCGTCAACGACTCGCTGCTCGGCGCCAGCTACCGTCCGACCGAGGAGGACGCCGGAAGCTTCGCCGCGTTGTTCGGCCGCCTCGCCGACATCTACGCCGACCGCTATGGCGACCCACGCGAAGCGTTGTCGAGGATCGCCGCGAAGAACCACCACAACGGCGTGTCCAATCCTTGGGCACAGATGCGACGGGACCTCGGCTTCGAGTTCTGCTCGGTGCCCTCGGAGAAGAACCCGCTGACCGCGGGGCGGCTGCTGCGTACCGACTGTTCCCTGGTTTCCGACGGTGCCGCTGCGGTCGTCGTCACCTCCGCGGACGTGGCCCGGTCGGCCCGCCGCCGGGTACGGGTGGCCTCCCGCGCCCACGCCAACGACGTGTTCGCGATCGCCGGCCGCGACGATCCGATCGCCTTCGACGGTGCCCGCCGGGCCTTCGCCCGCGCGCTGGCCGACGCCGGCACCGATCTCGCCGGACTCGATCTGATCGAGACCCACGATTGCTTCACCCTCGCCGAGCTGATCCAGTACGAGGCGTTCGGCCTGGCCGAGCCGGGCAAGGGAGCCACTGTGCTCGCCGACGGAATCACCGCTAAGGACGGCAAGCTGCCCGTGAACGTCTCCGGCGGCCTCAAGTCGAAGGGCCACCCGATCGGAGCGACCGGAGTGTCCCAGCACGTGATGGCAGCGCTGCAGCTGACGGGAGAAGCCGGAGAGATGCAGCTGCCCAAGGCCGATCGAGCCGCGGTGTTCAACATGGGTGGCGCAGCCGTGGCGAACTATGCATCCGTGCTGGAGGTGGCCTGATGGGAACCCCGTCCAACCGGGCGATGAACCTCGCCCACTTCCTCACCCAGACCGCCCGCCGATTCGGCGACCGGGACGCCGTCGTGCACGGTGACACCCGATGGACGTGGCGGGAGCTGAACGACAAGGTCTCGGTGCTCGCCGCCGAAATGCGGCGGCGCGGGATCAGCTCGGGCGACTGCGTCATGCTGCACAGCCCCAATCACCCCGAGTTCATCCAAGCGATGCTCGCGGTCTGGCGGGTCGGAGCCGCCTTGGCCCCCACCAACTTCCGACTGACCGCCGGCGACGTCGCCGTCATCGCCGGCGTCTGTAAGCCGCGCCTGCTGATGGTGCACCCCTCCCTCGCCGACCAGGTGCCCACCATCACCGCCGCCGCCGATTTCGATTGCGGCACGATGCTGGTCGACGGACAGGGGGCGGACGCGATCGGGGCCCTCACCGACGACGGCCCGAAGCTCGGCGACCAGAGCGTGACGGTCGGCCAGCACGCCTGGTACTTCTTCACGTCGGGAACGTCGGGGACACCCAAGGCAGCGGTACTGACGCACGAGCAGATGGGGTTCGTCACCCTCAACCACCTGTGCGACCTGATGCCCGGTACGACGGAGAACGACGTCTCGCTCGCCGTAGCACCGCTGTCGCACGGCGCCGGCATCCACCTCCTCCCGCAGATCGCCCGCGGGGCCCGCACGGTCATCCCAGTCTCGCAAGGACTCGATGGCGAGGAGGTCTTCAGCCTCATCGAACACGAGCGGGTGAGCAATCTCTTCACGGTGCCCACCATCCTGAAGATGCTCGCCGAACATCCCGCGGCTGGCGCCCACGACCACTCCTCACTCCGATACGTCATCTACGCCGGCGCTCCGATGTACGTCGCGGACCAGGAGCACGCCCGCCGGGTGCTCGGCGAGGTCCTCGTGCAGTACTACGGCCTCGGCGAGGTCACGGGGAACATCACCGTCCTGCCTCCCCGTGAGCACGGTCGCGCCCGACCGGAGGGCATCGAATTCGGAACCTGCGGGTTCCCCCGCACGGGTATCCAGATCAGCATCCAAGACGACGCCGGTACCGAAGTCGAGTCCGGGGTCCAAGGGGAGATCTGCGTAGCCGGGCCCGCGGTCTGCCACGGCTACCTCGACAACCCGACAGCGAACGCGGCGGCGTTCCGCGACGGCTGGTTCCGCACCGGAGACCTGGGAATGCTGGACGCACAGGGGTACCTCTACGTGACGGGCCGAGCCTCGGACATGTTCATCTCGGGTGGATCGAACATCTACCCCCGCGACATCGAGGAGAAGCTGCTGCTGCACCCGTCCGTGAACGAAGTGGCCGTTCTGGGCATGCCGGACCCGAAGTGGGGTGAGGTAGGCGTGGCCGTATGCGTGCCGTGCCACGGAGAGACCATCGACCCCGACGAACTCAAGGAGTTTCTGCGCGGCAAGCTGGCGAGCTACAAACTCCCGCGACAGTTCATCATCTGGGACGAGCTTCCCAAGTCCGGGTACGGCAAGATCGTCAAACGGACACTGCGCACCACGTTGCTGGAGCAGGGATGGCCGCCTGTGCGCCCGGCCGCCGGCCGCAGCATCGGGGACGGAGGACGCTGATGTCGGCCCTCAGCTCCCTGCCGCCGGCACTCGCCTCGTTGTCCACGGACCTGACGATCACGGACTCCGACATCATCGCGGGCTACCTTCGAGACGAATCCCGATTCACCGAGGCAGGCACCCCACTGGCTGTGCTTGCACCGCGTACCACCGACGAAGTCGCCACATGCCTACGCGCGTGTCACGAGGCGGGGATCCCCATGTCGACCCGGGGCGCCGGAAGCGGCCTCAGCGGCGGAGCCAACGCCGTTGACGGTGGCGTCGTACTCACCCTGCACCGAATGAACACCGTCGTCGAGATCGACCGGGCGAATCGACTCGCCGTCGTCCAGCCCGGCGTGATCACCTGCGATCTACGAGCAGCGGTAGCCGAGCACGGCCTGTACTACCCGCCGGATCCAGGGTCGGTCGACTTCTGTTCCATCGGCGGCAACGTGTCCACGAACGCCGGCGGAATGTGCTGCGTCAAGTACGGCGTCACAGGTGACTTCGTCCTCGGACTCGAATGCGTGCTGGCCGACGGCCGGATCATGCGCACCGGGCGGCGAACAAGAAAGGGAACCGCCGGCTACGACCTGACGGGGCTACTCGTCGGTTCCGAGGGGACCCTCGCCGTCATCACCGAAGTCACCGTGCGGCTGCTTCCGGCGCCAGGGCAGCCCCACACGCTCGTCGCGTCGTTTCCCACGCTCGACGGCGCCGGGCAAGCGGTCGCGGCGATCGTCGACGCCGGAATCACGCCCTCGATGCTGGAGATCCTCGATCGGACGACCGTCCAGGCCGTCGACTCGATGACCAGGATGGGCATAGGCGACGACACGGCTGCGCTGCTGCTCGTTCAACACGACGGAGTCGACGCACCGGACGTCCTCGCCGAGGTCGAGCAGCACTGCGCCGGTCACGGCGCCGACGTGGTCGTCAGCTCGGACCCCACCGAAGCGGACATGCTCCTCGAGGCACGGCGCCAAGCTCTGCCCGCCCTCGAACGGCTCGGTGACTGGCTCCTCGACGATGTCTGCGTTCCGTGCTCACGGATCACCGAGCTCATCGCCGCGATCGAGGGGATCGCGCAGCGGACCGGGCTGACGATCGGCGTGTTCGGTCACGCCGGCGACGGCAACCTTCACCCGACCGTCATTTACGACAAGACCGATCCCGCCAGCCGCGATGCGGCGCTGGAAGCGTTCGATGCGATCACCCAGAAGGCCCTCGACCTTGGGGGAACCATTACGGGCGAACACGGCGTCGGCCGTCTCAAGACGGAATGGCTGCGCAGGGAACAAGACCCCGTGAACATGCAGATTCATCACCTGGTCAAGCAGGCCCTGGACCCCACCGGAATTCTCAATCCTGGTGCTGTCCTGCTCGCTCAGGCTTGACATGCCAATGCCCCCAGTCCGGTGCGACGTTCGACCGAGGTCGGCATCGCACCGGTCCGACATGTAAGGACATCATGATCGTCAGCCTCGATGACGCTCGGCAGCCGACCATTGCACAGGACGCCTGGATCGCACCTACTGCAGTCGTCGTCGGTGCCGTGACGATAGGAGCCGAATCCGGAATCTGGTACAACACCGTCATTCGGGCAGACGACGAAACCGTCGTCATCGGACCACGCACCAACGTGCAAGACGGATGCGTGATCCATGCCGACCCCGGTAGTCCCGCAACTATCGGTGTCGGTGTTTCGATTGGTCACAACGCCACCGTCCACGGATGCACCATCGGCGACAATGTGCTCGTCGGAATGGGCGCGGTCATCATGAATGACGCGGAGATCGGAGCGGACAGCCTTGTCGCCGCCGGCGCCCTGGTCACGGAACGAACGTCCATCCCACCCCGATCATTGGTCGCCGGCGTACCGGCCGAGGTTCGGCGTCGCCTCACCGGCGAAGAGATTGATCGCATTCGCGCGAACGCAGCAAACTACATGACCCGACGCACACCTCATGCAAACGCGATGACACAGTAATGCCCGATGCCCGGCCCGCAAGTCGCGTTCAGCAGTAGATCGGCCGCTCGATGCAGCTCCGAGCTGCGGTCTTTGCTGCGCGATCCGGTCGATCGGATACCGCCGTTCCGCTGACGCCCAACCCCACACCGTGCGTGGCGCGGAACGTACTCGACTCCCATTAACGGCTCACGACAGACAGTGGTAACGAATATATGTTCAACAAAATCCTGGTAGCGAACCGCGGTGAGATCGCAATCCGCGGGTTCCGAGCAGCGGTGGAATGCGGTGCGCGCACCGTGGCCGTGTATCCCTACGAGGATCGGAATTCGCCCCATCGACTCAAAGCGGATGAGGCGTATCAGATCGGCGAGGAGGGGCACCCTATACGCGCCTACCTGTCGGTGGACAAGATCCTGCAGGTGGCCGAATCCGCCGGCGCCGACGCAGTATATCCCGGATACGGTTTCCTGTCGGAGAACCCGGCGCTCGCAACCGCATGCGCCGAACGGGGCATCACCTTCATCGGTCCGCCCGCGGACGTGCTCGAACTGACGGGCAACAAGGCCCGCGCGATCGCCGCCGCCCGCGCCGCCGGACTGCCGGTACTGGCCTCCTCGGCACCATCGGCGGATCCGGAGGAGTTGCTCGCCGCCGCTGCCGAGATGAATTTCCCGGTGTTCGTGAAAGCGGTCTCCGGTGGCGGCGGGCGCGGCATGCGCCGCGTCGCGGAGCCGAGCGCCCTGCGCGACGCCATCGAGGCGGCCGCCCGCGAGGCGGAGTCGGCGTTCGGCGATCCCACCGTTTTCCTCGAGGAGGCGGTGATCGACCCCCGGCACATCGAGGTGCAGATCCTCGCCGACGATGCTGGCAACGTCATCCACCTGTACGAGCGGGACTGCTCGCTGCAGCGCCGACATCAGAAGGTCATCGAGATGGCCCCTGCACCGAACCTCGATCCGACGCTGCGTGAGCGGCTGTGCAACGACGCGGTCGCGTTCGCCCGGGCCATCGGCTACAGCTGCGCCGGCACCGTCGAATTCCTCGTGGCGCCGGACGGGCGGCATGTGTTCATCGAGATGAACCCGCGCATCCAGGTCGAGCACACGGTCACCGAGGAAGTGACCGACGTGGACCTGGTCGCCACGCAGCTGCGCATCGCCTCGGGCTCCACGCTTCCCGAGCTGGGTCTTTCCCAGGACGCGATCACGCTCCGCGGGTCGGCGCTGCAGTGCCGCATCACCACCGAGGACCCCGCCGACGGTTTCCGCCCCGACACCGGACGGGTCACCGCATACCGCACTCCGGGCGGCGCCGGGATCCGGCTGGACGGCGGCACCTCGGTGGGTGCGGAGATCTCCCCGCACTTCGACTCCATGCTGGTCAAGCTGACCTGTCGAGGCCGGGATCTGGAGACCGCCATCATCCGCGCCCGACGCGCGGTGGTCGAGTTCCGCATTCGCGGCGTACACACCAACATCCCGTTCCTGCGCGCCGTGCTCGCCGACCCCGACTTCGCCGCGGGCCGGGTGACCACGTCATTCATCGAGCAGCGGCCGGAGTTGTCGACTACCCGCGGCTCGGGCGACACCGCCAGCAAGATCCTGCGCTACCTTGCCGACGTCACCGTCAACAAGCCGCACGGCGATCGGCCAACAGCCTTGTACGCGGCGGACAAGCTGCCGGTCGCCGATCTGACGGCGGCGCCGGCGGAGGGCTCGCGAGACCGGCTGCACCGGCTCGGGCCGGCGAGGTTCGCCGCCGAGCTGCGGGCGCAGAGCGCGATCGCGGTCACCGACACCACCTTTCGCGACGCGCACCAGTCCCTGCTCGCGACCCGGGTGCGAACCTCCGCGCTGGACGGGGTCGCCCCGTACGTCGCCCGGATGACGCCGCAGCTGTGGTCGATCGAGGCGTGGGGCGGCGCGACCTATGACGTTGCGCTGCGGTTCCTGCACGAGGATCCGTGGGCGCGGCTGGCGAGCCTGCGGGAGTCGATCCCGAACATCAACCTGCAGATGCTGCTGCGCGGGCGCAACACCGTGGGCTACACCCCGTACCCGCAGCAGGTCACCGAGTCGTTCGTGGCCGAGGCTGCGGCGACCGGCGTGGACGTGTTCCGGATCTTCGACGCCCTCAACGACGTCGAGCAGATGCGGCCGGCGATCGAGGCGGTGCTGGCCACCAACACCGCGTTGGCAGAGGGCGCGCTCTCCTACACCAGTGACCTCGCCGATCCGCGGGAGAGCCTGTACACGCTGGACTACTACCTGGGCGTCGCCGAGCAGATCGTGCGGGCGGGCGCGCACGTGCTGGCGATCAAGGACATGGCCGGGCTGCTCCGTCCCGCCGCAGCGGACCGGCTGGTGCGGGCGTTGCGCAGCGAGTTCGACCTGCCGGTGCACGTGCACACCCACGACACTCCGGGCGGTCAGCTGGCCACCTACCTGGCGGCGTGGCACGCAGGTGCCGATGCTGTCGACGGTGCTGCCGCGCCGCTATCCGGCACCACCAGCCAGCCGTCGCTGTCGTCGATCGTCGCCGCCGCCGCGCACACCGACCGCGACACCGGCCTCGACCTGGACGCGGTGTGCGCACTGGAGCCGTACTGGGAGGCCGTGCGCCTGATGTACGCACCGTTCGAGTCGGGCCTGCGGGCGCCGACCGGACGTGTGTACCACCACGAGATCCCCGGCGGGCAGCTGTCCAACCTGCGGCAGCAGGCCTCTGCGCTCGGGCTGGCGGAGCGGTTCGAGGCCATCGAGGACTCCTACGCGGCGGCCGACCGGATGCTCGGTCGGCTGGTCAAGGTGACACCGAGCTCGAAGGTGGTCGGCGACCTGGCGCTCGCGCTGGTCGGCACCGGCGTATCCGCCGACGAGTTCGCCGCCGATCCGGCACACTACGACATCCCGGCCTCGGTGATCGGGTTCTTGCGCGGCGAACTGGGCACCCCGCCCGGCGGCTGGCCGGAGCCGCTGCGCACCCGCGCGCTGGAGGGGCGGGCCGGCGGCCCGGGGCCGATCAACGAGGTCCCCGAAGCCGAGGCAGCGGAGCTGACCGGAACGTCGGAGCAGCGCCGCGCGTCGCTCAGCCGGCTGTTGTTCCCGGGCCCGATGCGCGAGTTCACCGCGCACCGCGCTGAGTTCGGCGACGTGTCGAAGCTGTCGACCAATCAGTTCCTCTACGGCCTACGGCCGGGCGAGGAGCATCGGGTGCAGCTGGCGACGGGCGTGGAGCTGTTGATCAAGCTGGAGGGCATCGGTGCCCCGGACGAGCACGGGATGCGCACCGTGGTCTGCCAGCTCAATGGTCAGCTCCGGACGGTGTCGGTGCGGGACCGCTCGGTCACCGCGGATGTACCGCTCGCCGAGAAGGCCGACCGGTCCAAGCCGGGGCACGTCGCGGCGCCGTTCGCGGGGGTGGTGACCCCGACGGTGGCCGCCGACACCGAGGTGCAGGTCGGCGACCAGGTGGGCGCCATCGAGGCGATGAAGATGGAGGCCGCCATCACGGCGCCGGTCGCCGGTACCGTCACCCGGGTAGTCCTCGCCGGCGCGACCCAGGTCGACGGCGGAGACCTCGTGGTCGTCATCGAATAGCTGCAATGCTCGTGACGTCGACCACAGGGGGTGATCGGAATCCTGGATACAGTTCCGTAGGCCGACGGAACACCGGGCGCATTGCACGACCGAGACGAGCCCATACGCGGATCGAGTACCGAGACCCGAGGCGACCGATACCGAGCGACCGGAATAATCCCATACCGCCCGGCGTTTGCCGACGCATGTCGAGACGATTCACGGAGACAGAGCGTCAGGATTTCCTCGCGGACCGGCACATCGCCGTGCTATCCGTGGCAACGACCGACGGACGGCCGCCGGCTGCGGTCCCGATCTGGTACGACTACTCCCCCGGCGGGGTCATCCGCATCAACACCGGTTCCGGGTCCCGCAAAGCGCGGCTCATCCGGGCCGCCGGAGCAGTGACCCTCACCGTCCAGCGTGAGGAGCTGCCGTACCAGTACGTCACCGTCGAGGGCTCGGTGGTCGACGCCGTCACCCCCACGCCGCGGGAAGCTCGCGAGGAGATCGCGGTGCGATACCTCGGCCCGGAGGCGGGGCGCGCCTTCGTCGACGCGATGGACGGGTCCGACTCGGTGCTGTTCACCGTCCGCCCCGATCGGTGGATCACTCAGGGCTTCTCGGAAGACGGCTGACGTCCGGCGCCTCGAGGCCGAGGGCGACGAGGTCGGGGCGGCGGTCGCCGACGCGGGTGGCCTGTTCGAAGGCGTGGCCCACGTCGAGCGCCGTCAGCTCCGCGCGGTGCGCGGTGACGATCTGCAGTCCGACCGGCAGGCCCTCCGGGCTGAACGCGGCAGGCACCGACAGGGCCGGGCACCCGGTGGCCGACACGAAGTAGACCGACCTCATCCAATCCAGGTAGGTCTCCTGGCGCACCCCGTCGATCTCGACCGGGAACTCCTGCTCGGCGGGGAACGGAAGCACCTGCACCGTCGGCAGCAGCAGAGCGTCGTAGCGCTCGAAGAACCTCCGCACCCGCTCGAACAGGCGGCCGTGCAACTGCTCGGCGCGCGAGACATCGGGGCCGCTCAGCGCCCGGCCGACGTCGATGTTCCACTTCAGGGAGTCCTTGAACAGCTCGGGAGAACGCTCGACCACTTCACCCAGCATCCGGTGGAACTGCCACGCCCGCAGGGTGCGGAACACCTCCTCCGCCCCGCCGAAGTCCGGCGACGCCTCCTGAATCGTGGCGCCGAGCTGCTCGAACACCGGGATCTGCGGGGCGAGCGCATCCCGCACCGCCCCGTCGACGGGAACGGCGCCACCCAGATCCGGTGACCAGGCGATGCGCATCCCGGTCAGATCGGTCGCGAGCGGGCGGGCGAAGACCGAGGGGTCGCCGTCGATCGCGATCGGTGAGCGCGGGTCCGGCCCCGCGATCGCCGACAGCAGCAGCGCCGTGTCGGCGACGGTGCGGCCCATCGGACCCTGCACCCCCATCGTGGCCCACGGCACGGCGGTGGGCCAGCTGGGCACGCGACCGGGGGACGGCCGCAGGCCGACGACATTGCAGAACGATGCCGGGTTGCGCAGTGATCCGCCCATATCGCTTCCGTCCGCGACGGACGTCATGCCGGCGGCGAGCGCCGCGGCCGCCCCGCCGCTCGACCCGCCCGCGGACCGGTTCGGGTCGTACGGGTTGCGTGTCACGCCGAACACGTCGTTGAACGTGTGCGAACCGGCGGCGAATTCGGGGACATTGGTCTTGCCGAACACCACCGCCCCGGCTCCGCGGATGCGTTCGATGATCAGCTCGTCGGCCTCCGGGACGTTGTCGGCGAGCGCTCGTGAACCGAAGGTCGTGCGGATCCCGGCGGTGTCGTGGGTGTCCTTGCAGGCGACGGGCAGGCCGTGCAGCGGGCCGACGGGTTCGCCCGCCGCGAGGCGGCGATCCGCCTCCCGGGCGCGGGCGCGGGCATCATCGGGGACCAGGGTGACGACGGCGTTGACGACACCGTTCACTGCGGCGATCCGCTCGAGGTGGAGGTCGAGGAGCTCGACCGCCGAGATCTCGCGGTTGCGCAGCAGAGCGGCCTGCTCGACGGCCGGTCGATCGCAGATCTCGTTGAGTGGCATGGACTCAGTAAACGGCGTATGACTCTTGTGGGCATATGATCTAGTGGAAGTGACGGAATCCGCCATACTCTTGGCGAATGAGTTCAACCTGCCTGGATGCTCTGGACCGCCGGATCGTCGGTGCGTTGCAGATCGACGGACGCGCATCCTGGCGCGCCATCGCCCTCGCGCTCGACGCTCCCGAGCGGACGGTGACGCGGCGCGGGACCGCCCTGCTCAGCGACGGGACGGTGCGGGTGTCCGGCCTCGCGCCACGGGGCGACTCGCTGGTCGTGCGGGTGCGGTGCACGCCCGGCAGCTCGCGCCTGACGGCGCGCGCGCTGGCCGCGCGCGAGGACACCACGTTCGCATACCTGGTCACCGGCTCGACGGACTGTGTCGCCGAGGTGATCGCGCCGCCCGACACGAGGGCACAGTTCCTGCTCGAGGCCCTACCTACCATCCCGGGCGTCGTGTCCATGACCACCGCGCCCGTGCTCCGGTACTTGCGCACCGTCCACGAGTGGCGGCCGAATCTGCTGACCGAGGCGGAACAGGACCGGCTCGGAGCGATCACTCCCCCGCCGATACCGCCGCGCCAGCTGGACCGGCCGACCACCACGCCGCGGGACCGCGCCATCATCAAAGCCCTCCACGACAACGGCCGGTGCACATATGAAGAGCTCGGCCGACTGGTCGGAGTGTCCGAACCGACGGCGCGCCGACGCGTCGAGGCGCTCCGCCGCGACGGGCAGGTGTACATCAGGTCCGTGGTCGACGCCCGCGCGCTCGGCTACAGCACGTCCGTCATGCTGTGGATCCGTACCCCGCCCGCTCAGGTGGACGCCACCGCCGCAGCGCTGGTCGAGTCGCCGTACGTCCGGTACGCGGCGGCGCTCATGGGCAATGACCAGATCGTCGCCGAACTCGCGCTGCCCTCGCTGCAGGGCGTCTACGACGTCATCACCTCGGCCCCATGGTCCGAGTTCGCGACGGCCCTCGACACGTGCCTCGTGATCCAGGCCGTGAAGACGAGCGGCGTCGTGGTCGCCTGACGCGCCCGCCTCCCGACCGCTATGTCAGCCGCGCCCCCGGAGCCGGAACGGGCTCGAGTATCTCCCGCCGTGCCTCCGGCGCAGCCGCCCGGAGTGCGTCCGCGGCCTCGTCGTCGGGCTGGATCTGCGACTCGATCTCGGCCTCCACACGCGCCCGGTACACCTCGAGCTCGCGCGCGACCTGCGCATCGTCCCAGCCGAGGATCGGCGCGACGAGGTCGGCGACCTCCGCCATGCACTCGAGTCCCCGGTGCGCATACTCGATGGCGATGCGTGTGCGCCGGGCCAGGATGTCCTCGAGATGCAGCGCGCCCTCGGCCGCCGCCGCATACACGGCCTCGACCCGCAGGTACTGCGGCGCGCCGCGCAGCGGCTCGAGCAGCCCCGGGTCGGCGTCGGCGAACGCGAGCACGTCCCCCACCAGCGAGCCGTACCGGTCCAGCAGATGCGTCACCCGGTGCGGGTGTACGCCGTGCTCGTTCGCGATCGAGGCCGTCTGGTTGGTGAGGGCGAAGTAACCGTCCGCCCCGACCAGCGGCACCTTGGCCGTGCACGACGCCGGGACCTTGTACGGCAGGAACTGCTCGGCCGCATCCACAGCGTCGGCGCCCATCACCCGGTACGTCGTGTACTTGCCGCCCGCGATCGCGACCAGGCCGGGCGCCACGGCCGCGACAGCGTGCTCCCGCGACAGCTTGGACGTCTCGTCGGACTCGCCGGCCAGCAGCGGCCGGAGGCCCGCGTAGACGCCGCTGATGTCGTCGCGGGTCAGCTTGGTGATGAG
Source organism: Tsukamurella soli (assembly GCF_039541155.1). Taxonomy (NCBI): domain Bacteria; kingdom Bacillati; phylum Actinomycetota; class Actinomycetes; order Mycobacteriales; family Tsukamurellaceae; genus Tsukamurella; species Tsukamurella soli. The sequence continues at coordinate 10,479 of NZ_BAABFR010000025.1, read as the reverse complement.
CACGGTGTTGACGTGTTCGAGGATGTAGTCGATGTCCTTCGCCGTCGCCGCGGGATGTGCGAGATCGAGGTGCCAGTCGGTGTCGGTCGTCCCGATGATCCAGTGCAGGCCCCAGGGGATCACGAACAGCACCGATTTCTCGGTGCGCAGGATCAGGGCCGCGTCGCCCACGATCCGGTCGCGCGGGACCACGATGTGGACGCCTTTGGACGCCCGTACCCGGAATCGGCCCTTCTGCTGCGATAGCGCTTGCAGCTCATCGGTCCACACACCCGTCGCGTTGATCACCACGGTCGAGGTGATCGTGGTGGTCTCGCCGGTCTCACTGTCGCGCACCACCACTCCGCTGACCCGGTCCGACTCGCGCAGGAAGTCCACCACCTGCGTCGACGTCCGGACCACCGCGCCGTAGTGTGCGGCGGTGCGGACCACCGTCATCGTGTGGCGCGCGTCGTCGACGACGGTGTCGTAGTACCGGATGCCGCCGACCAGCGCGTCGCGCCGGACACCCGGGAACAGCCGCAGGGCCCCGCTGCGGGTCAGATGCTTCTGCGCCGGCACCGTCTTCGCGCCGCCCATGCTGTCGTACAGGAACATCCCCGCGGCCACATACGGCCGCTCGTACCCGCGCTTGGTGATGGGGAACAGGAACGGTAGCGGCTTCACCAGGTGCGGCGCGAGCGTGGAGAGCGACAGCTCACGTTCGCGCAGCGCCTCCCGCACCAGCCCGAATTCGAGCTGCTCGAGGTACCGCAGGCCGCCGTGGAACATCTTGGAGGAACGGGACGACGTCCCCGACGCGAAGTCGCGGGCCTCCACCAGCGCCACTGAGAGCCCGCGGGTGGCGGCGTCGAGCGCCGCACCGGCACCGACGACACCGCCGCCGATCACCACCACGTCGAAGGCCGTGGAGCCCAGCTTCTTCCACGCCTCAGTGCGATACGCCGGCGACAGCGGCGTGGCCGATCCGGTCGCGGTTTCGTGGTTGGCAGGTTCCATTGCGATTCACCGTGCAACTATCGTCTCGTGGCTAACAGTTCCGTGGGTCCGCAATACGTCGCCGCGATCGACCAGGGCACGAGCTCCACTCGATGCATGATCTTCGACCGGAACGCCCGCGTCGTCGCCGCCGAGCAGCGCGAACACGACCAGATCTTCCCACGGAACGGTTGGGTCGAGCACGACGCCACGCAGATCTGGGTGAACACGCGCAAGGTCTGCGCCGACGCGCTGGCCACAGCCGACCTCACGCCGGGCGACATCGCGGCCCTCGGGATCACCAATCAGCGTGAGACGGTGGTGGTGTGGGATCGCGCCACGGGTGAGCCGATCCACAACGCGATCGTGTGGCAGGACACGCGCACCGAGGCGCTCTGCGAGGAACTCGCCCAGGCGGCGCTCGTACCCGGCGACCGCGACAGGTTCAAGGCGAGCTGCGGACTGCCGCTGTCGACGTACTTCTCCGGCCCCAAGATCGCATGGATCCTCGACAACGTGCCGGGGGCACGCGAGCGCGCGGAGGCCGGCGAGCTGTGCGCGGGCACCATCGACAGCTGGTTGGTCTGGAACCTCACCGACGACGGTGACGCAGGCCCGGCCGGCGCCGCCGGCCGCGTCCCCGACCCGGGCGCAGAGCGGCCGCTGCACGTCACGGACGTCACGAACGCGTCGCGCACGATGCTGATGAACCTCGCGGACGGCGCGTGGGACGCGCAGACCTGTGCGGCGATCGGCGTACCGACCGCGATGCTGCCCGAGATCCGTTCCAGCGCAGAGGTGTACGGCGCAGTTCGGGCACGTGGAGTGCTCGCCGGCGTGCCGATCGCCGGGATCCTGGGCGACCAGCAGGCGGCTATGTTCGGCCAGGCTGCGCTGGACCCGGGCGGGGCCAAGAACACCTACGGCACAGGCAATTTCCTGCTCATCAACACCGGAGAGCGCCCCGTGTTCAGCGAGCACGGGCTGCTCACCACGGTGTGCTACCGGTTGGGCGACGCCCCCACGGTGTACGCCCTCGAGGGCTCGGTCGCGGTGAGCGGCTCGCTGGTGCAGTGGCTGCGGGACAACCTCGGCATCATCTCGTCGGCGCCCGAGGTGGAGACGCTGGCCGCGCAGGTCCCCGACAACGGTGGGGTGTACATCGTGCCGGCGTTCTCCGGGCTGTTCGCCCCGCGCTGGCGGCCGGACGCGCGCGGCGTCATCGTCGGGCTCACACGGTTCGCCGACAAGCGACACCTGGCCCGGGCCGCCTTGGAGGCCACCGCATTCCAGTCGCGGGAGGTGATCGACGCGATGAACGCCGACAGCGGGATCGCGCTCACCGAGCTGCGGGTGGACGGCGGCATGGTGGTCAACGACACGCTGATGCAGTTCCAGGCGGACATCCTCGGCGTACCCGTGATCCGCCCGCGGATCATCGAGACGACGGCGCTCGGGGCGGCGTACGCCGCCGGGTACGCGACCGGGTTCTGGACGCTCGACGAGATCCGGACCAACTGGGCGGAGGACCGCCGATGGCTGCCGGAGATGGCGGAGGCCGAGCGGGCCCACCTGTACAGCGAGTGGAACCGCGCCGTGGAGCGGACGTTGGACTGGGCGTGAGCGCCTGCCGCCTCCGGGTGCCGTGGGCTCAGCCGATCGTGATGGCGTCGAGGCGCTCGCGGATGAAGTCGCCCGAGGTGACGGCCGGGAGGTCGGCGCGATGACCGAGAGGCGGAGCCAGGGGCTGCACCAGGGCGTCGTGGTCGAGCTCGCCGAAGTAGATCAGGGACACCAGATCCTCGTGGGCCGCAGCGGGGCTCGGCGGGAGCACTCGATGGCGGCCACTGCACCATCGCCCGGCGGACCAGTGCGCGAGTAGGTCGCCGATGTTGACGGTCAGGGCGCCCGGGACGAACGGTGCGTCCGCCCAACCGATCTCGTCGGAGTACACCTGCAACCCGGCCACACCGGGCTCACGATCGAGGAGTGTCACCGTCCCGAAGTCGGTGTGCGGCCCGATCCGGAACTGCCCCGGCTCGGGCTCGCCGACATCGGCGAGCGACGGATAGTGATTGACGTTGAGGGTCCAGGTCGGGTGAGCAGCCAAGTCCGCGAACGGATTCCGCGGCAGCCCCAGTGCGGACGCGAACAGCGCGAGCAGCTCCGCGGTCACCTCCCGGCAGCGCTGCTGGTAGTCGCCGAGTAGCACGGCCAGCTCCGGCACCTCGGCGGGCCAGACGTTGGGGAGGAACCACAGCGCGTCTGCGGCCGCATCACCGGTCGGCTCGAACGCGCCGAGCGCGAAGGTCTCCTTGAGGTCGGGCGGCGTCTCGCCACCCTCCGAGTAGGCGTTGGCCTCGCGTCCCGGCCCGATCCAGCCGCGCTCGCCGACACTCGCGGCGTACCGCTCCTTGATCTCCGGGGCGAGGGCGAAGAACCGTCGGGCCGCGGCGCGCACGTCGGCAGCCAGCGTCACCGGGATCGAATGCCCGGTCACCAGAAGAAAACCCGCACGCTGCATGCCCTCGTCCACCGCCGCCTCCACGGCGGCCGCGCCCGCCCCGCCGGCCCGCCACTGTGCGAGGTCGATCGTGCAGATGAAATCGCTCATAGCTCGCCGATGTCCTCGTTCCAGATCTCGGGGTACCTCGCGATGAACCTGGTCATCAGATCGAAGCAGCGCTCGTCGTCGAGCACCGTCACCGCGACACCCGCCTCGGCCAACCACTCGTGCTGCCCGTCGAAATGCCGTGCCTCGCCGATGATCACCGTGCCGATCCGGAACTGCCGGATCAATCCGGCGCAATACCAGCAGGGGCTCAGCGTGGTGACCAGGGTGGTGGACCGGTAGTCGCGCTGCCGCCCTGCGTTCCGGAAGGCATCGGTCTCGCCGTGCACCGACGGATCATCGTCCTGGACGCGCCGGTTCCGGCCGCGCCCCAGTAGGGCCCCGTCGGCGGCGAACAGTGCGGCACCCACCGGCACCCCGCCCTCCCCGAACCCGAGCCTGGCCTCGTTGAGCGCAGCCTCGAGCTTGGCCTCGGTGGTCGCGTAGGTATCGGATGTCACTGCGCCTGTCATGCTTCCAGCTTAGAGTGGGCGCCGGGTCGCGAGCCGCGGATCGATGACGCCACGAATGCCAGATACAACCCACCTCCGATAAGGAAGCCGACGAAGAACGTGAGGTCTCCCAGCTGGGGCACCTGCTTCGCGATCACGCCGGTGAACTTCTCCTGATTGCTGAACAGCGCCACGGAGACGACGAGCCCGATCAGGAACGCGCCGACGCCGCCCCAGTTGGTGAAGGCACGGTCGTAGAGGATCCACGATTTGCCGGCCTGATCGCGCCGCAGCCACTGGTCCGCGATCACGACACCCAGCCACGGCCCGATCCAGTACGCCACGATCAGCAGGAAGCTCTCGTACGACGCCGCGGCGTCCGGCAGCGCCCACCACGCCACCAGGAACCCGACCACCCCGAACACGACCGCGATGGCTGCGCGGGCGAACCGTGCCCCACCGGTGATACCGATGACCACGAACGCCATCGATCCCGAATACACGTTGAGCACATTGGCCGCGACCGCGCCCACGACGATCGCGAGCAGCACCAGGTGCGCGAGGACGGACGGCAGGGTCGACGTGAACTCGGCCGTGGGGTTGGGACCGGACGCCCCGGCGATGGTCGTGCTCGCGCTGCCGGCGGCCATCAGGAGCGTGGTGGACACGAACAGGCCGATCGCCGCAGACCAGCCGACGGCGCGCCGCGACGTGGCGGACGGGAGGTATCGCGTGTAGTCCGCGGCGTACGGGTTCCACCCGGCGGTGTAGCCGAAAGCCGTTCCGACGGTGAGCAGGAACCCGCCGATGCCGCCGACCCCCTTGGCGGCCGGGGCCGCGTCGCCGGGCGACGACTTGGCGAACACCACGATCACCGCAACGACGAAGATCACCGCCAGCACCGGGAAGGCGTAGCGCTCGAAGGCCTGCACGAGGTTGTGCCCGGCGAACGCGACGAACACCTGGACCACGACCACGATCGCCAGGCAGGGCAGCGGACGCAGGTGGGTGAGCGTGGACAGCGCCCAGGCGCCGGAGGTGGAGTTGGTGGCGAACCAGCCGACGCCGCACATCAGCGACATCAGCGTGGCGGGCAACGCGTTACCGAAGTAGCCGAAGCTCAGCCGCGACAGCACCATCTGCGGCACACCGTATTTCGGCCCACGCGCCGACAGCACACCCTGGGTCGCCGAGCCGAGGAGGTTCCCGATCGCGACGGCGGCGACGGCCTGCCAGAAGGTCATCCCATAGGCCGTCACGGCGAGCACACCTACGAAGACGGTGGCGAACTCCAGGTTGGGTGACGACCAGGTCCAGGCCAGCTGAACGGGCCTGCCGTGCCGCTCGGACTCGGGGATGAACTCCCCCGCACCGGGTTCGACCGCGAGCACCTTCGAGCCATAGCCCAGGTCGCTGTCGAGGTGCTCTCCGGTTGGAGGTGTCGCTGTGGTCATACCTTGTAAGTGTGCTGCGCCGCATCGGGACCGCAAGCGGGAGCGCCAAGTGGTTACACGCTGGTTACGCTCGTGCCCGCGCCAGTCGCTAGTGCAGGGACCGGCCGGCCGTGCGCGACCTGCCGCTCAGGCCAGGTCGTCCTGCCGCATCAGCTGTCGCGCGGCCTCGGTGACGGAGCCGGCCAGCGAGGGGTACACCGAGAACGTCTGAGCGACGTCGTCGACCGTGAGGCCGTTCTGCACCGCGAGGGCGATCGGGAGGATCAGCTCGGAGGCGTTGGGCGCCACCACGACCCCGCCGATCACGACGCCGGTGTTGGGGCGGCAGAAGATCTTCACGAAGCCACGCCGCGTGCCGCTCATCTTGGCCCGCGGATTGGTCGCCAGCGGCAGCATGACGGTGCGGGCCTGGTAGGAGCCGTTGTCGATGGACACCTGCGAGACGCCGACAGTGGCGATCTCGGGCCGGGTGAAGATGGCGGAGGCCACGGTCTTGAGCTTGATCGGCGACACGCCTTCGCCCAGGGCGTGGTACATCGCGACGCGGCCCTGCATGGCGGCGACGGATGCCAGCGGGAACACGCCCGTACAGTCGCCCGCAGCGTAGATGCCCGGGATCTTGGTCCGGGACACGCGATCGACGGGCAGGTACCCGCCCTTGTCCAGCTCGAGCCCCACCTCCTCGAGGCCGATGTCGCGGGTGTTGGGCGTCGAGCCGACCGTCATCAGGCAGTGCGAGCCGACGACGGTGCGCCCGTCGGTGAGGGTGACCACGATGCCGTCGTCGGTCCGCTCCACCGCTGCCGCATAGGCCTTCTTCATCAGGGTGACGCCACGGTCGACGAGGGCGTCCTCGAGCACCAGCGCCGCATCCTCGTCCTCGCCCGGCAGCACGCGATCACGCGAGCTCACCAGCGTGACCTTGATGCCCAGCTCGGTGTACGCGTGCACGAACTCGGCACCCGTGACGCCCGATCCGACCACCACCAGGTGGGTGGGGAGCCGGTCGAGGTCGTACAGCTGCCGCCACGTGAGGATCCGCTCGCCGTCGGGCTGCGCCGTGTCGAGGACGCGGGGCGAGGCGCCCGTCGCCACCAGCACGACGTCGGCCTCGATCGTGACCTCGCCGCCGGACGGGGTGGTGACGAGCACCGTGTGCTGCGCCATTCCGGGGTTGGCCGCGGTGAGGGAGGCGCGGCCGTTCAGGATGCGTACCCCTTCCCCGGCGAGACGCGACCGGATGTCGGCGGACTGCGCGGCGGCCAGGCTCTTCACGCGGCCGTGGATCTTCGCGATATCGATCTCGACCTCGCTGAAGTGGAGGTCGATCCCGAGGTCGACGGCCCGCCTGGTCTCGGTGCGGATCCCGGTCGACGCGATGAACGTCTTGGACGGGACGCAGTCGTAGAGGACGCACGCGCCGCCGACACCGTCGGACTCGACGAGCGTCACGTCCCCGCCGTGCGCCACCGCCACCAGAGCCGCCTCGTAACCCGCCGGTCCGCCGCCCATGATCACGATGTTGGTCATGGCGAGAACGGTATCGGGTCGTGGGGTGCCGCGGGCCACTAAGGGTGAGCACCGCGATCGCGCGTCGCCCGCTAGAGTTCGTCTCGTGCCCATCTATGCTGCGTATGGCTCGAACATGCATCCCGACCAGATGGCGGAACGCGCACCCCACTCCCCGATGGCGGGGACCGGATGGCTTCGCGGTTGGCGCCTGACGTTCGGCGGCGGCGACATCGGCTGGGAGGGCGCGCTCGCCACCGTTACGGAGGATCTGGACGATCCTGACGCCCAGGTGTTCGTGGTGCTGTACGACGTGACCAGCGAGGACGAGTCGTCGCTGGACCGGTGGGAGGGCTCTGAGCTGGGCATCCACCGGAAGGTCAAGGCGCGCGTGGACCTGGTGGGCGGCGGCTCACAGCTCGCCTGGCTGTACGTGCTCGACGCGTTCGAGGGCGGCCTGCCCTCGGCGCGTTACCTCGGCGTGATGGCCGATGCCGCCGAGATCGCCGGGGCACCCGCGGACTACGTGCTGGCGCTGCGCACCCGCGAGTCCCGCAACGTCGGGCCCGGTCCGGGCTCCGCGGCGGACTGACGTCCCTGGGCCCGCGTCAACCCCTACCGGCGGGTGCTGGATAGGGACTTCGCTCCATCCCCAGGCCGGAGAACTCCCGACGAGCAGCCCGGCCGCGACGCCATGATCGGCCCATGGAGGGGCTGGAGACTCGGCTTTCTGCCTTTCCTCACCTCATACCAGCGCGTCCACTACGCCTTCCACCGGGTCGCGGACGCGCTCGAGACGATCTTCCGGCGCGGAGACCATCGTGGCCACCCTGATGTCGACGTCTGAGCGGCGCGCCCCGGCTGGAGCCGGTAGGCGCGCCGTATGCGTGTCGGTCTCGGCGGGGTCAGTCCCGTGCGGACTCGAAGACGATGCCTGCCAGCACCTCGACCCCCACGGCGAGAGCACGCTCGTCGGCAACGAAATCAGGCTGGTGGAGGTCGTACTGCCGCCCCTCGCCCGACCACACGCCGAGCCGAGCCATCGCGCCGGGGACGTCCTCGAGGTACCAGGAGAAGTCCTCGCCGCCACCGGACTGCGGGGTGTCGGTGAGCGCGTCCTCCGAGACGGCCCGCACCGCGGCGGCGATGACCGACGTGGCGTACTCCTCGTTGATCACGGGCGGCACGCCCCGCTTGTAGTTGAGTTCGTACTTCACCCGGAGCGGACCGAGCATCCCGTCGACCGCCTCCCGCACGAGCGGCTCGAGGGTCTCCCACACGTGGTGCTCGCCGGTCCGGACGGTGCCGTGCAGGGCGCCGACCTGCGGGATGGCGTTGGCGGCCGACCCGGCGTTGGCGGCGCCCCACACCATGATGGTGCCGGACCGCGGGTCGACGCGCCGCGACAGCACGCCCGGCAGCCCGACGATCACCGTGCCCAGCCCGTAGATCAGGTCGGACGTGAGATGCGGACGGGAGGTGTGCCCGCCGGCGGAGTGCAGCACCACCTCGACGTGGTCGGCGGCCGATGTGATCGCGCCCTCGCGGACGCCGACCTTGCCGGCCTCGATCCGCGGGTCGCAGTGCAGCGCATAGATCCGCGACACCCCGTCGAGCACGCCGTCGCGGACCGCGGACAGCGCACCACCGGGCATCACCTCCTCGGCGGGCTGGAACACCAGCCGCACACCCACCGGCAGCTCGGGCAGCTCCGCCAGGGCCAGGCCCGCACCGAGCAGCACCGACGTGTGCAGGTCGTGGCCGCAGGCATGGGACACGCCGGGTTCGGTCGAGGCGAAGGACAGGCCGGTGTCCTCGTGGATCGGCAGCGCGTCCATGTCTGCCCGCAGAGCGACCCGCGGTCCGTCGTCGGGGCCCAGATCGCACACCAGCCCCGTGGTGGACAGCCGCCTGGGCTTGAGCCCGGCGTCCGTGAGCACGTCGAACACGGCTGCGGTGGTGCGGGTCTCACGCCACGACAGCTCGGGGTGCGCGTGGATGTCGCGACGGAACTCGCGCAGCCAGTCCCCCTTGCGTCGCAGCCAGTCCTCGACCTGCGCCGTGTTGTTCACGCCTGTCCTCCGTTCATCCCGATGCCACCGGCCGGCCCGATCTCACTCACGAGCGCCGCGCACGAGCCGTGCACGCTGCTGCTCGTCGGCGGCCGCCGCCGCGAAGGCCTCCGCGAGGGCGACAGCACCGTCGACCACCCCGAGGTCGGCCGACGGTGACACACACGCCGCGGCGAACGCGGGCTGATGCGTGACCGCCCCGCCCGCATCGATCCCGATGGTCGGGTGGAGCGACGGTATCTCCCGGGAGACGTTACCCATGTCCGTACTGCCGAGCAGGAAGTGCTCCTCCGATTCAGGCGCGATCGGCGTCCGTCCCCGGCCCTCGATGGCGCGGCGGTAGGCGCCCGCGAGCCACGGGTCGGGGGTGAGTTCGGCGTAGGGCGGCGAGACCTCGCGGACCGCGTGCGTGCAGCCGGTGGCCAACCCGCCGGCGGCGAAACAGGCCTCGGCGCGGGCGTAGAGCCGGTCGAGTGACTCGCGGGACCGCGCGCGCAGGTAGTACAGCAGCTCGGTGGAGGCGGGCACGATGTTCGGCGCGTCGCCGCCGCGGGCGACGATGCCGTGCAGCTGCTGACCGGGTTCGAGGTGCTGGCGCAGCAGCCCGAGCGCGACCTGGGCGACGGTGACGGCATCGCCGGCGTTGCGCCCGAGGTGCGGCGCCGCGGACGCGTGCGACTCCACGCCGGAGTACTCGACGGCGAGGTCGGCGAGCGCGAGCGAGCGGGCCCCGACCACGTCGACCGGTCCCGGGTGGACCATCCCGGCGCACGCGAGCCCGTCGAACGCGCCGCGCTCGAGCATCAGCACCTTGCCACCGCCGGTCTCCTCGGCGGGCGTGCCGTACACCTCGACGGTGAGCCCGAGCTCGTCGGCCACCTCGGCGAGGGCGAGACCCGCGCCCACCGCGATCGCGGCGATCATGTTGTGCCCGCACGCGTGGCCGAGGCCGGGCAGCGCGTCGTACTCGGCGAACACCCCGACCCGCAGGTCGCCGGTGCCGGCCCGCGCGACGAACGCCGTGTCGAGGCCCACCACGTTGCGGGTCACCTGGAAGCCGCCCGCCACCAACGCCTCCGCGACCGCGGCGCTGGAGCGGTGCTCGGCGAACGCGAGCTCCGGGTGGCGGTGCAGGTCGTGGCTGAGGGCGATGAGGTCGGCGCGGTGCCGGTCGACCACGGCGGCGAGGCGGCGAGCCACCCCAACGGCGGCCCCGCGCTCGGGTACGGCGGTCACGTCAGCCGAACGACATCGGCGGTGTGCTCACCGCCAGTGAACCGAGCAGCGGCGCGTGCAGGTCGCGCTTGATCTTCGCCAGCGTGGGTCCGTCGGCGGCGGCGTTGGCCGCGGCACGCGCGACCGCGACGGGGACCAGCTCGTCGGCGGACGCGGCCGCCTGCGCG
>NZ_BAABFR010000024.1:0-60444 GCF_039541155.1 Tsukamurella soli | reverse complement strand
CGCCGCGCCCGCGCCGCCGCTGCCGCCGGCGCCGCCGTCACCGATCAACCCGGCGGACCCGCCGTCACCGCCGGACACACCCGCCGCGGTCTCGTCGTAACCGGCCCCACCGTCTCCGATCAACAGACCCCCCGCGCCGCCGTCCGGATCGGTCGCAGTGCCGTTCGTGCCGTCGCCGATGAACACGTCGACCACGGGGATCTGTCCCAACGCGGCGACCAGCGGGCTCGCGGCGAGGTCCCCGACCGCGGTGGACACCGCCGACGCAACCTCTGTCGTCAGGTCGGAGACGGGTTCACCGGACGAGTCCACGCTCTCCACAACGGACCCGGCATCCGCCGAACCGTCCGGCCGGTACGCGCCGTACAGCAACACCGTCGTCGGATTCGTCGCCGGCGACAACGGGCCGCTCGGAGACGTTGGAAGCGTCGGGCTCACACCCAGCAACGCCAACACGTCGGACACCACCGCGGCCGGAGGCCGCACCGAACCCACCGCACCACCCGCCGCGGGCGCCTGCTGTGCCCCGACCGGTGACGCGGCACCCCCGCCGACACCGGTCGCTGCAGCCGCAGGAGATACCGACCCCGAGTCCGCACTCGTCGACGACGCAGAAGCCGCCCGCGGCGACACACCGGCCGCGGGAGCGGTCGGCCGTGTCACGGCCCGCGACGACGACTCCGTGCCACCGCCGGAAGAACCCGCCCGACCCGAGCCGAGGACACCGACCCGACCCGACCCGGAACCGTCTGCACCCGACCCGGACGACACCGCCGCAGTACCCGACGACACCACCGGACCAACGGAGACCGACCTACCTGCCGACGCCCGACGCGCCGCCGAGCCGGACCTACCCGATGCCGACCCGGACCCCCGTCCCCCCGACCCAGGCGACAACGACCCAGACGACGACCCAGACACCGACGAGGACGAACCTGCGACTGACGACCCCGAGCGCGACGCCGACGAGCTGGACGACCCCGAGCGCGACGACCCCGAGTGCGACGCCGACGACCTGGAACCGCCGGTGCTGCCCGAACCCGCTGCATGTGCCACGCCCGAACCGCACGCCACGGCCGCACCGACCCCGCACGCCATCGCGATCGTCCCCACCACCCGGGTCACGGCCTTACCGACCCCGCGGGCACCGTCATCTTCACCGCCGTCCCGGGTGCCACCGAACGCCACCGGTACCCGACCGCCCCGCTGTCGCCCGCCGACGACATGTTCGCCGAGACTCCGCTCGACACCTCGGACGACCTCGACGCACGTCGCCGGGCGGCCGTGCACCCCGATCGCGGACCGGGTCGCCTCCACGGTCCACGGCGGCACCACTGAGGAGCGCACCGCCGACAACGACACCGTGCCCGCCGCCCCCTCCGCGGGTGTCGCCGTAGAGCCGGCTGCGCTACGCCTGTCCGATCTGCGGTGCTTACCGTGCTCGGCCATCACGGCCCCCTCATGTTGCTCAGTGCGACACCACCCACCAGCCGCACCAGCCGCGGGCTTCAGGATTCACATCATCCCGGATCGCCCCCGCCGCACGCCTGAGAACACCGAATTATTTCGCGGACATCGCCATTTCTCATTATTTCTCCGACATCGTCATTTCCCCGACCTGGTCCACGGCGATCGTCGGCCGTGGTGTCACGACGGCGCCCGGACCGCGCGGAGACGACGACAGCTCTCCGGTCGATCTTGCGCACGAGGAGCCGCCGTGGGTCGGATGTGGTTCAACCCGATTCGTTTCTAACACCGCAGCGTCGCCTCACTGAACCGGTCCGCTGCGCCGGTTTCCTGCGCCGACGCGGGCGATGCGATCGACATAGCCATCCCGCCGGCGCACCTGAAGCGCTTCGGGCCGAGCGTCACCTGCTTGGGCGTGCCGCGTCCCGCGGAGTAAAGGAGGATGAGGGTGAGGCTTCTGCTGCGGAAGACGGTGTTCGTGCGGCGATCCCGTCGAACACCATGCCGATCAGTCGTCGCCCTTGTACGAGACCGTCTTCGTTCGGGGCGACACGCCACAAGAAGCCCATCAAAAGCAACACGTCACCCGGATCGTGGCCGGGGCCCACCGACCCCTCGGCGATACAAGCGTCCAGAAGCTTCCCGACGGCGAAGAGCACCGGAGCGTACGTCTCGTTGATGGCGTCCTGGATCGCCGCATGGTGCAACGCCTCACCGAGTCCGTGCTTGACTCGGATGTAGGACGACAGTGTCTCGAACCAGGTGACGAAGCCTTCACGTGCCGACCCCGAAGCAAGTACCCCGTCGACGGAGTCGACCAGGCGCTCCACGTCGTGCCGGTAAACCGCCAGGATCAAGTCCTCCCGGGTGGGGAAGTGCCGGTACAGCGTTCCCGCTCCGACCCCGGCGCGCTTCGCGATCACGTTCAACGACACCGTCGGATCGGCGGCGAACAGGTCGTGTGCCGCCTCCAGGATCGCTATGTGCTTGCGAGCCGCAGCCTGCCGTTGAGTCCCATAGGACTGCCCCTGCGGCATCAGCCCCCCTTGAATTGCGGAGAACTCTCCGCTAGTTTGCATATCGCGGAGAACTCTCCGCGAACCCACGGTAGCAGGAGGTATCTCCATGCAGTACGTCAAGCTCGGCACCACCGGACTGGATGTGTCGCCCATCGCGATCGGCGCAATGACCTACGGCGAGCCCGACCGCGGGCACCCGGTCTGGTCGCTCGGCGAAGAGGCCGCCCGACCGCTGATCAAGCACGCCCTCGATGCAGGCATCAACTTCTTCGACACCGCCAACATGTACTCGAACGGGTCCAGTGAAGAGATCCTCGGCCGCGCTCTGACAGACTTCGCCGATCGTGACGATGTAGTGATCGCCACCAAGCTCCGCCACCCGATGCGTCCAGGGCCGAACGGCAGGGGCCTCTCCCGCAAGGCGATCATGAGCGAGGTCGACCACAGCCTCACGAGGCTCGGGACCGACTACATCGACCTATACCAGGTCCACCGGAACGACCACGCGACGCCGCTGGAGGAGACTCTCGAAGCCCTGCACGATCTTGTGAAGGCGGGCAAGGTCCGGTATCTCGGCGCATCTTCGATGCATGCCTGGGAGCTCGCGAAGGCCTTGCACATTCAAAAGCAGCACGGCTGGGCGCGATTCGTCTCGATGCAGAACCACTACAACCTGCTGGCTCGCGAGGAGGAACGCGAGATGATCCCGCTGTGCCTCGATGAGGGGATCGGCACCATCGTCTGGAGCCCGCTGGCCCGCGGCCGACTCGCACGAGCGTGGGACGACGCGAAAGGCACCGCACGGGCCGAGGCCGACGGTGCCTACGCCGACCTGCTCTACACACCCGCGGAGAACGCGTCGAACCGCGCGATCGTGGATACGGTCGGACGAGTCGCCGATGCCCACGGGGTCAGCCGTGCCCAGGTGGCACTCGCATGGCTGCGCCACCAGCGGGTCGTCACCGCACCGCTGGTCGGTGCAGGTACGATCCGACAGATAGACGATGCTGCAGCATCACTCGACCTCGATCTGACGGACGACGAGATCAGTGCGCTCGAGGCGTCGTACACCCCCCGGTACGACTTCCAAGGTGTGTCGGATGAGGCCGAACTCGATGCGATCCGAGCTCGTATCCCCGGGATGGCTCTGACGGCCTGAGGTTCGCCCACGTCGAGACCGCGGTCACTCGATGCGCGCGGTCGCACTCATCGCCGCAGGCCGGCGGTGCGGCTGATTCTACGGTCGGTGTCGGTGGTCGGATTCGCGACGTGGCGGCCGGGGGAGATCGTGTGTTCGCGACCCGGGAGTCTGCGGACCGCAGCGATCGATGCGGGCACCGACGGGAGCCGGCGGTGATCCGCCGCGGTGAGCCTGCCCGCAGCTGCCGCCGCTGGGGGTGTCGCCGGACTCGGGCTCCACGCCCGATTCAACCGGGTGGCTCTGTCTCGGCCTCGTCGAGCGTCGGGAACGCGGCGATGACGGTGACGAACCGCTGTCGACTCCCTTATCGCCGGCGTGAGTTGCCGGAAACGGATGTAAAGGCGTCGAGGGCCGCCGCGTGAGCCTGGACACTCGCGTCACCGGTGAGCGCGAGCTGGGCGACGTAGCCCAAGGTGAGCGACAGCAGGAGCTGCCCGATTTCTGCGGGATCGACTGAGGGGTCGATGATTCCGGCGGCCTGCCAGTGGCGGGCGACCGCGGAGTACCCGGTACGCAGCCGTCGCTGAGCGCGACACATCTCTGCCCGGAGAGTGTCGTCGGAGCGGGAGTGGCTCCAGCCGTGCACCGCCACGCCGGTCAGGTCGGTGTCGCCGCTGGTGCTGTAGCCGAGCACCGCGGTCAGTACCGCGGTCAGGAACGGGCCCGGGGGGAGCGGAGGGGCCTGGGTGAGGATCGGCTCGATCGCGTCGATCGCGCCCGTCGTACCGTCGATGACGGCCGCTCGGATGATGTCCTCCTTTCCGGCGAAATACCGGTAGACAGCGCCGGTGGACATCCCGGTCCGCGCGACGATCATCTCCATCGAGACCGCCTCGAGGCCGTACTCGTCGACGCAGGCGCGTGCCGCGTCGAGGATCCGCAGGCGGCGCTGGTCCCGGGTTGCTGAGGAGAGTCGCGGCACCAGGCCACTGTAGCGAATGTTTCTTCTTGTTTGACCTTGACGGGTGCGACATCGGGCTGCTCTACTGGCACCTGCCATTGCGAATGTTTATTCTCGTTTGGAGACGATTCGATGTCTGATCTGCGGGTCCACCACCTCAACTGCGCCCACGTCACCGCAATGTCGATAGGCGGTCTCCCCCTCGCCTGCCACGTGCTGCTGATCGAGACTCCGAGCGACGGGTTGGTGCTGGTCGACAGCGGACTCGGGACGGCCGACTACGCCGCGATCGCTTCTCGCCTGGGCTTCGCTTTCGCGCGGCTCTACGCGCGCCCCACGGTCGCCCCCGCCTTGGCGGCCATCCACCAGGTCCGCGCACTCGGTCACCGGCCCGAGGACGTCCGGCACATAGTGCAGACCCATCTGGATCTCGACCACGTCGGTGGCCTGTCCGACTTCCCCTGGGCCGCGGTACATGTGCACGCCGATGAGTTGGCTGCAGCAACCGACCGCAGAGGAGTGAAGGCCCGGGGCCGGTACCGCCCGGCCATGTGGGCCCACGGCCCGGACTTCACCACCTACGCCGAGGAGGACGGCGAAGCGTGGTTCGGATTCTCGGCCGTGCGCGCGCTCGCCGGACTACCTGAGCAGATCCTGCTCATCCCACTGCGTGGCCATACCCACGGTCACTGCGGCGTCGCCGTCGACAGCGAGTCCGGATGGCTCCTCGACGCCGGTGACGCCATCTTCGACCACCGTCAACTACAGGTGCGACCTCAGATAGGACGACGCGTCGGCGTGTTCGAGAAGATCGTCACCACCGACAAGATCCAACGTCTGGCCAATCAGTGCCGACTCCGCGCATTGGCCGCTGAACATCCTGAGATCGAGATCTTCGCGGCCCACGACCCGACACCGTTCCCGCCTGCGACGTCGGTGTGACCGACCGTTCGGTCATCTCTCGGCTGCGGTGCTCCATGCGTTCGATGGCAAGGCTGCGTGGTGGCACTCGTCGGCAACAGATCGGACGGAGCCGAAGAATCCATCGGTGCGAACGGCGTCGCACGGGCTGCGATGCAGGGTGGACACCGGGTCCGGTGTCCACCCTCGAAGTGGCTGTCCTAGTGGCGGATTGGAATCAGCGGCCGCCCGTGCGCGAACCGCCCGACACCGGGACGCGCTCGGTGTCCACCCGCTCCTTGCGCACCGAGTCGGTGACCGTCTTCTCGTCGGCGACCTCGTTCACCGACAGTCCCACCCGCTCGACGGGCACCGTCTTCTTGTCGGCGATCACCCGATCCTCGTGCAGAGTCACCTCGGCGACCTCGTCGCCGAGCGAGCCGTCGGGTGCACGTTCGCCGCTGATCGGCTCGCGCACCACCTCGACCTCCTCGTGTGTCACCGGAACGGTCACCGTCTGCTGCTCGGTCACGACGTGTTTCCGCAGTCGTGCTCTGCCGGACGTGACCCGTTCCGTAGCCACGTCGAGACGCTCCTCCGAGCGGACCACGGTCGCGTCGTGGCCGGGGGCCGATTGGGTACGTGGGGCGCCAGCCGCAGCACCGTCGGCCGCCGGCGTGCCGGGGACGTCGGCATGCGTCCCGCGGCTGTCCCGCCCGGCACGACCGGGCGTGAGGCCGTAGTGTCGGAGTAGCTCACCGTACTGGGCCTGCGTGATCCCGCCGTCGGTGTCGAGGTGCGGGGCGTCTTTGACGGCATCCTTGGTGACCGCGACGGTGATGCGGTCACCCTCGCGGTGTGCGCCCGCCAGCGGGACGAGCGATGTGGCGGTTCCGAACCACCCTGTCTTGACCGCCACCCACGTGGGTGACTTCGTGTTCTCATCGATGTAGATCTGGTCGACCTTGCCGACTTTTGTTCCGTCGCGGTCGAATACGATCGAACGTGCAACGATGTCGAGTCCTCGTGCGTCAGTCATGAGTCTCACTCACTTCCTCTCGAAATCTCGTTCTTCGGCCTGTGACACCGAACCGGGCGGACACCCAACCGGGCGGAATCCGCACGTACACCGTGAAACTCGTACTCGATGGCGGGCCGGTGTCGCTTCCGACGGTAACGACCATGCGTCGTGTCGCAACCACCCACGGAGCGTGCTCGGCGCCGCGCCGCCCGGGTGGGCGGCGCTCGCCGACCGATGGGAATGCCTGCGACGCAGGATGATCGGTCGGGGGATCGGAGTCCGAGTGCCTGCTCGCCGGGTTCCCCGAGCGATATCCGAGGCGAGCGACAAAGCGGCATATACGGAACATCACGGGTGTTCGTTGTAGTGCATCCGCGGTCCAGCGATGTGGCGGGTACGAACTATCTGGGCGTCCGTCGTGTCAGCGCGGTGAACGCCCCGACGATCCGCTCGGCGTCCGCCCGGATCGGAGTCTGGGAAACCTACGAAAACGGCTGTCATCGTCGGTGTCTGAGCGGATCATCGACAGCGGTGAACGGCGGGGTGGGCACTGCGAACGAGACTGCCCCGCTCTGCCGCAGAACGCCCCGACCACCATCGTCGGGCGCCGATGAAGGAGTCGTTACATGACTGTCGAAGGACCTCGCGCGTACAACACCGTCTGGCAGATGCGCTCAGACGCCTGGTGCCGGCTCGAAGAGGCGGCCGAGGTGCTGACCGCGCCCGCGGAACCGCAAGAGCGCGAGCGACAGGTCGAGGCGGTGGCCGAGTTGCTGCGCCACCTGACTCCGGTCGAGCCGTACTGGGCTTTCCCCGGCACCCTCCAGTTCGCGAAGATCGCCCGCAGGTTCGCGGCCGGCGACTACTCGAAGTTCGCCCGCGCCGTCGCCCGCGTCAACCGTGCACTGACCACCGACTCGTACCGCCGCGGCGACGTCGACGACCTTTCGCAGGAAGACTCCGGCCAGCGCGGCATCGGTGACTTCGCGACCGGCGATCCGGACGCACCCGCCGCGCCGGATCGGCTGTACTTCGAGGTACTCGTCGTCGACTCCCTGACCGAGGAGCAGGAGCGCACGCTGCGGCAGGAGCTGCGCAACTGGCGCCGGGCCGACGCCGACTTCGTGTACGAGCTGGTATTCGTCGGCAGCGCGGAAGAGGCGTTGATTGCTGCACGCCTCAACGTGAACCTGCAGGCGGTGGTGATCCGGCGGCACTTCACCCACCACGCCACCCGCGACGTGTCGACGCTCTCCGACTTCATCGACCTGCAGCTCGAAGACGACCTGACCGGCAACGAGACCCCCGACGAGCGGGCGTCGATCCTGGCCGAGTCGATCGCGCATCTGCGGCCCGAGCTGGACCTCTACCTGATGACGGAGATCGACGTCGAATCGATCGCGGGGCGCCTGGGGGAGAACTTCCGGCGCGTCTTCCATGCCCGGGAGGGCATGCTCGAGCTGCACCTGAGCATTCTCCAGGGGGTCGCCGACCGTTACCGCACGCCGTTCTTCTCCGCGCTCAAGCAGTACAGTCAGCGACCCACCGGCGTGTTCCATGCACTGCCGATCTCGCAGGGCAAGTCGATCGTCGGCTCGCACTGGATCAAAGACATGCTGACCTTCTATGGGCTCGATGTGTTCATGGCCGAGACGTCCGCGACCTGCGGCGGTCTCGATTCGCTGCTCGAGCCGACCGGGCCGCTGCGCGACGCCCAGAAGCTGGCGTCCGAGACCTACGGTTCGCGGCACACCTATTTCGTCACCAACGGCACCTCGACCGCCAACAAGATCGTCACCCAGTCGCTGGTGGCGCCCGGCGACATCGTGCTGCTTGATCGCAACTGCCACCAGAGTCACCACTACGGGATGCTTATGGCGGGCGCGCAGGTGGTATACCTCGAGGCCTTCCCGCTCCCCGAGTACTCCATGTACGGCGCGGTGCCGCTGCGCGAGATCAAGTCGAAGCTGCTCGCCCTCAAGCGCGCCGGCAAGCTCGACCGCGTGCGGCTGCTGTCGCTGACCAACTGTACGTTCGACGGTGTCGTCTACGACCCGCTCCGGGTGATGGAGGAATGTCTCGCGATCAAACCCGACCTCGTATTCCTCTGGGACGAAGCCTGGTTCGCGTTCGCGAGGTTCCACCCGGACTTCCGGGCGCGCACGGCGATGGCGGCGGCCGCGGCGCTTCGAGAGAAACTGCAGGACCCGCAGTACCTCGCCGACTACCAGGCCTCGATCGATGACGTCGCTACCGCGTCGGACGAGGACCTGCTGAGTCGCCGACTGCGGCCCGACCCCGCGAAGGCACGGGTGCGGGTGTACGCGACGCAGTCGACGCACAAGACGCTGACTGCGCTGCGCCAGGGCTCGATGATCCACGTCTACGACCAGGACTTCGGGCAGAAGACCTCGGAGGCCTTCCACGAGGCCTACATGGCCCACACGTCGACCTCGCCGAACTACCAGATCCTGGCCTCGCTCGACCTGGGGCGGAGACAGGTGGCGCTCGAGGGCACCGAGATGGTGGTGCGGCAGATCGAGAACGCCATGCAGCTGCGCGACGCGATCGACACCCACCCGCTGCTGCAGACCTACATGCGCTGCCTGCGCACGTCGGACATGATCCCCGAGGAGTATCGCCCGTCGGGCATCGGGCAGCCGCTGCGCTCCGGCCTCCGGAACATGATCACCGCCTGGGGTACTGACGAATTCGTGCTGGACCCGTCGCGCGTCACGCTGTCCATCGGGCGGACGGGCTACGACGGTGACACGTTCAAGCGCGACCTGCTCATGGACCGGTACGGCGTCCAGATCAACAAGACCTCGCGCAACACGGTGCTGTTCATGACCAACATCGGCACCACCCGCAGCTCCGTCGCCTTCCTGGTCGAGGTGCTGGTGAAGCTCGCGCGTGAGATCCACAACGATGTCGAGGACATGAGCCTGTCGGAGCGGGCGCGGTTCGAGCAGAACGTGCACCGGCTGACCACCCCGACGGCGACGCAGCCAGACTTCAGCGGCTTCCATTCCGCGTTCCTCGACCCGACCGAGGGGATCGAGCAGACCCCCGAGGGCGACGTGCGGCGCGCGTTCTATCTCTCGTACGACGACGTCGCCTGCGAGTACCTCACGGATGCCCAGATCGAGGAGCGGATCGACGCGGGCGGCGACGTGGTGTCTGCGACGTTCGTGACGCCCTATCCGCCGGGATTCCCGGTGCTGGTGCCCGGTCAGGTGTTCAGCCGGGAGATCCTGTCGTTCATCCGAAACCTGGACACCCTGGAGGTGCACGGGTACAACCCGGAGCTCGGCTACCGCGTGTACACGGACAAGGCGATCGAGATCGCGTTGGCGGACAACCGCCGCCGAGCCGCGGCGGCCCGGAGCGAGTTCGTGTCCGCACCGGCGGCGCGCGCGACGGTGCACGCGGCGGCCACGCCGGCGAGCGCCGCCCTGGCGGACTCCGGGGATGTACCGACACCGTCGGGCGAGTCCGCACGAGGCCGTAGGAAGGCGCGTGCCGCCGAGCCTGCCGAGCCGAACGGGCAGGTCGGGGCCGCCGCGGAGTGACGGTGCCGGGTGCGCCCTGTGACGAGGGTGCACCCGGCACAGCCCACCTGTGGGCGAGTCGACGGGTTTTGTGCGGTATTGATTCGAATCAGGTCGCCGCGAGCGATTCTCAGTAGTGTCTCGGCACGTGAAACGAATCAGACAGGCGCGCGGCCTGGCGCTGCTGCTGGTGGTGGCCGTGACCGGGCTGATGCTGGTGGCGGGTGGCCTCTCATTGGTCGGCGTGGGTAGCCGCGCCGCGGCTGCGCCCACCGACAACTGCTCGCCTCCGGGTATCGAGTCGGCGTCGGCCGCGCCGACCAACCTCGGCGCAGCCGACAAGGGCGGGGATGAGGACAGGTACACGACGGCGAACGTGACCCCGCTCGCGCAGATCGACCGGAATGCGCTCGGGCTGCTCAAGCCGGGCACCATCTCCGTCGGGACCCTGTCCGACGCCGGGCCCAGCATCTGCGTGAACAGCAAGGGCGTGTTCACCGGTTTCGACAACGAGCTGCTGAAGGCGATCGCTGCGAAGCTCGGGCTGCAGATCCAGTTCTCGGGTACGGAGTTCTCGGGACTGCTCTCGCAGGTCGCCAACCATCGATTCGACGTCGGCTCGTCGTCGATCACCACGACCGATGACCGTCGCAAGACCGTCGCGTTCACCAACGGCTACGACTTCGGCTACTTCTCCCTGGTCGCGCAGACCGGCGGGAAGATCAAGACGTTCGGGGATCTGAACAAGAACACGCGCATCGGCGTGGTCCAGGGCACGGTCCAGGACGACTACGTGCGTAACACGCTGCACCTGGACGCCGTGGACTTCCCCGACTACGCAACCGCATATGCGAACCTCAAGACCGGCCAGATCGACGCCTGGGTGGCACCGTCCGCGCAGGCGGAGGGCGCAGTCAAGCCCGGCGACGGTACGTCGATCCTAGAGAACACGTTCAGCGTCAACAACTTCGTTGCATGGGCTGTCGCGAAGGACAACCCCAAGCTGGTCGAGGCACTCAACTCGGGCCTGGACGCGATCATCGCGGACGGCACCTACGCGAAGATCTACAGCGACTGGGAGCCGCGCGAGCTGCCGAAGGGCTGGAAGCCGGGTAGCAAGGCTGCGCCGCTGCCGAAGTTCCCGGACTTCGCGGCGATCGCCAGGGCGAACGCTGCGAAGACGCAGGGCGCGTCGGCGCCGGTCGCACGCAAGGGCACGCTCGCGCAGCTCGGTGACACGTTCTTCAACTGGGATCTGTACAAGCGCGCCTTCCCCGACCTGATCGAGACGGGCCTGCCGAACACCCTGATCCTCGCGATCGTGTCCGGCGTGATCGGCACCGTCGTGGGCCTGGTGCTGGCGGTGGCCGGGATCTCCCGGTCCCGCTGGCTGCGCTGGCCGGCGCGGGTGTACACCGACATCTTCCGTGGGCTGCCCGCGGTGGTGGTGATCCTCGTCATCGGCCTCGGCATCGGTCCGGTGGTCAAAGACATCACCGACAACAACCCGTACTGGCTGGGTGCCATCGCCCTGGGCCTGCTCGCCGCCGCATACATCGGCGAGATCTTCCGCTCGGGGATCCAGAGCGTCGAGACCGGCCAGCTGGAGGCCGCGCGCGCCGTGGGCTTCAGCTACCGCCAGTCGATGTCGCTGGTGGTGGTGCCGCAGGGGGTGCGGCGTGTGCTGCCGGCACTGATGAACCAGTTCATCACCTTGATCAAGGACAGCTCGCTGATCTACTTCCTCGGCCTATTGGCCACGCAGCGCGAGTTGTTCGCGGTGGGGCGCGACCTCAACGCCCAGACCGGCAATCTGTCGCCGCTGGTCGCCGCCGGCATCGTCTACCTGGTCTTGACGATCCCGCTGACCCACCTGGTCAACTACATCGACGTGCGCCTGCGCACCGGCAGACAGTCGGAGGCGGAGACCGAACCCACGCTGCCTCCGCTGCCCGCGGATCCGGCACCGTCGGGCCCGTCGATCGACAAGTCCGAGAGGGGATGACGAGAATGTCCGCACCCACTGCAGACACCCAGCGCGCGGTCTCGCTGACCGGGACCGACCTGCACCTGTCGTTCGGCAAGCACCACGTGCTGCGAGGCGTCGGCATCCAGGTCGACGCGGGCACCACGACGACGGTGATCGGCCCGTCCGGCTCCGGGAAGTCGACGCTCCTGCGTGTCCTCAACCGGCTGCACGAGCCGGACAGCGGCGACATCGCGCTCGATGGTCGGTCGGTCCTCGAGGACAACCCCGATCAGCTCCGCCGGCGCATCGGGATGGTGTTCCAGCAGTTCAACCTGTTTCCCCACATGACCGTGGCGCAGAACATCGCACTCGGCCCGCGGAAGTTACGTGGGCTCGACAAGGACGCGGCACGGACGCTCGCGGTCGAGCAGCTCGAGGTGGTGGGGCTGGCGCAGAAGGCCGACGCACGGCCCGGCAGCCTGTCCGGCGGCCAGCAGCAGCGGGTCGCGATCGCGCGGGCGCTGGCGATGAAACCCGAGGTGATGTTCTTCGACGAGGCGACGTCGGCGCTGGATCCGGAGCTGGTCAAGGGCGTTCTGGCGCTGATGACGGACCTCGCGTCTGAGGGCATGACGATGGTGGTCGTGACCCACGAGATGGGCTATGCGCGCACCGTGTCCGACAATGTGCTGTTCATGGACCGCGGCGTGGTCGTGGAGACCGGCAAGCCGGAGAAGGTGTTCGAGGCGGCCGAGTCCGAGCGTCTGCGCACGTTCTTGTCGCAGGTCCTCTGACCGCTCGGTCAGGCGACGCCGACGGCGAGCGCCACGACACCGATCAGCGGCGGCACGAGCTGGATGAGGGCGGGGCGGGCCTTGCTGCGGTCCGACAGCAGCAGTACCAGCCCCGCGGCGACCACGGAGCCGGCGCCGGCGAACACCAGCGTGGCGCCGACGGCCCGGTCGCCGGCAGCCGCGACCACGATGCCGACGGCGATCGAGATCGCGAGGAACAGGTTGTAGAAGCCCTGGTTCAACGCCAACGGCTTCGTCGTCTCGGCCTCGTCGAGTGTGGTGCCGAACGTGGCGCGTACCCGCGCGCTCGTCCACGCGATCGACTCCATATAGAAGATGTAGCAATGGATGACAGCCGCGACGGCGGCGAACACGAGGCCCACGATGATCATGTGGGTCATTGTCGTGCACTGCCGCCCGAGATCGTCGGGTCCCGGCGACAGCGGCCAGCCGCGGCGCCCCGCCCGCGCGACACCGCGCTTGCGGGGTTCGGTACGCTGGCTCGGACGCTCGTGGGCCCACCCGGCCCCGCGCCTGCAGCAGGATTCCGTCGCATGCGAAGTAGGGATTCCGCCATGTCTACCCGAGGAGAAGTTGAGTGAAGAGCACCGTCGAGCAGCTGAGCCCGACACGCGTCCGTCTGAGCGTCGAGGTTCCCTTCGACGAGCTCACCCCGGACTTCGATCGCGCATACAAGTCGCTGGCGCAGCAGGTCAACATCCCCGGTTTCCGTAAGGGCAAGGCGCCCGCGAAGCTGATCGAGGCCCGTGTGGGCCGCGACGCGGTGCTGTCCGAGGTGGTCAACGACACCCTGCCGGGCAAGTACTCGCAGGCCGTGACGGAGAACGATGTCAAGGCCCTCGGTCAGCCGGAGATCGACATCACCAAGCTCGAGTACGGCGAGACCTTCGCGTTCACCGCCGAGGTTGATGTCCGCCCCGAGATCGCCCTGCCGCCGTACGGCGACATCGACGTCACCGTCGAGCCCCTGACGGTGACCGACGAGGACGTCGACGAGCAGCTGAAGAGCCTGCGCGAGCGGTTCGGCACCCTCAAGGGCGTCGAGCGCGCGGTACAGAACGGCGACTTCGTCACCGTCGACCTGTCCGCCACCGTGAACGGTGAGGACGTCGAGGACGCCAAGACCACGGGCCTGTCGCACGAGGTGGGCAACGGTGAGCTCATCGACGGTCTGGACGAGGCCCTCGTCGGCATGGCGTCGGGCGAGACCAAGGACTTCACGACCACGCTGCTCGCCGGCGAGCACGCGGGTGAGGAGGCGGTCGTCACCGTCACCGTCGGATCCGTGAAGGAGCGGGAGCTCCCCGAGCTGGACGACGACTTCGCGCAGCTGGCGAGCGAGTTCGACACCGTGGACGAGCTGAAGGCCGACCTTCGCACCCGCGTCGAGACGAGCAAGAAGATGGGTCAGGCGTCGGAGATCCGCGACGGCGTCCTCGAGCGGCTGCTCGAGTTGACCGAGATCCCGGTCCCGGAGCAGCTCGTACAGGCACAGGCCGACGAGCAGATCCACGAGGTGGTGCACCAGCTGGGCCACGACGACGACCTGCTCGCCAAGGCGCTCGAGGCGCAGGGCACCACGCGCGAGGAGTTCGAGGCCCAGGCCCGCGAGTCGGCCGAGAAGCAGGTGCGCGTGCAGCTGCTGCTCGACGCGATCGCGGACGCCGAGGAGGTCTCGGTGGACCAGCAGGAGCTGCAGGAGCACATCCTGTTCCAGGCGCAGCGCTACGGCATGAACCCCGGCGAGTTCATCCAGCAGGTGCAGCAGGCCAACCAGCTTCCGGCCCTGTTCCAGGAGGTCCGTCGAGGCAAGGGCCTCGCCAACGTGGTGCTCGAGGCCACGGTGACCGACTCGGAGGGCAACGTCGTCGATACCAAGGCGATGTTCGACCGTGAGGACGCCGAGGACTCCGCGGCGGTCGAGGCTGCAGCGGACGTCGAGGCTGCAGCGGACGCACCCGAGGGGGACGTCGTAGAGCAGGGCGACGCAGAGCAGAGCGACGCGGAGAAGTAGTTCACACCACCGCGCGCCCCGCAGCCGACCGGCTACGGGGCGCGCGGTGTCTTCGACACAGGGCCGTGCCGCTTCTGCTGTCAGCGTATGTACGCCGTGGCGGGACGTTCGGCGGTGCGCCATTGGTTAGTGTCGGTGTCAGTGACAAGCTGTCAGGTACGAAAGGGTAGGAAGCTTTGACCATCCAGACCCCCGCGATGCGGGCGAACACGCCCGGTCTGAACCTCACCGATTCGGTGTACGAGCGCCTGCTGCAGGAGCGGATCATCTTCCTGGGCAGCCAGGTCGACGACGATATCGCCAATAAGCTGTGCGCCCAGATCCTGCTGCTGTCGGCGGAGGATCCGACCCGGGACATCAACCTCTACATCAACTCGCCCGGTGGCTCGGTCACGGCGGGCATGGCGATCTTCGACACGATGCAGTTCTCGGAGTGCGACATCGCCACGTACGCCATGGGCCTGGCCGCCTCGATGGGCCAGTTCCTGCTCGCTGCCGGCACCAAGGGCAAGCGCTACGCCCTGCCGCACGCGCGGATCATGATGCACCAGCCCTCGGCGGGCATCGGCGGTACCGCGTCGGACATCGCCATCCAGGCCGAGCAGTTCGCCGCCACCAAGAAGGAGATGAACCGGCTGAACGCCGAGTTCACCGGTCAGTCGCTCGAGAAGATCGAGACCGACGCCGATCGGGACAACTGGTTCACCGCCCAGGAGGCCCTCGAGTACGGGTTCGTCGACCACGTGATCACGCGGCCGGTGTCCGTGACCACGAACTGACCTACGAACCTCGAACTGGAGACCTCATGTCGTACACCCCACCGCAATCGCGGTACATCCTGCCCTCGTTCATCGAGCACACGCCCAACGGCGTCCGTGAGTACAACCCGTACGCCAAGCTGTTCGAGGAGCGCATCGTCTTCCTCGGCACGCAGATCGACGACGCGTCCGCGAACGATGTGATGGCACAGCTGCTGGTGCTCGAGTCGCAGGACCCCGACCGCGACATCACGATGTACATCAACTCGCCCGGTGGTTCGTTCACCTCGCTGATGGCGATCTACGACACGATGCAGTACGTGCACTCGGACATCGCCACCGTCTGCCTCGGTGAGGCGGCTTCGGCGGCTGCGGTGCTGCTCGCAGGTGGTACGCCGGGCAAGCGGGCCGCGCTGCCCAACTCGCGGATCCTGATCCACCAGCCGCGCACCGGAGGCTCGATGCAGGGTCAGGTCTCGGACCTCGAGATCCAGGCCAAAGAGGTCGAGCGCATGCGCCGGCTGATGGACGAGGTGCTTGCGCGGCACACCGGCAAGGACCCGGAGCAGGTGCGCAAGGACACCGATCGGGACAAGATCCTCACGGCCCAGGAGGCCAAGGAGTACGGGATCATCGACACGGTGTTCCCCTACCGCAAGGCTTCGGCCAGACGCTGACACATCGGTCCGGCGTGGCGTTCGACGCCCGCGCCGGACGCCCCCGGGGCAGCCGCGACACGCCGCGCGAGCGGGATACGCGGCGCCCGGAGGGGGCTATCGCAAGCTATCCATATCGGTCGCCGGGACTCCGCTGTACGGGTACCGTCGTAAGCAGGCATCGCGGCCCCCGGGCGCGGCGCGCACACGCAAGGAAGTGGGACTCCAGGACTATGGCACGGATCGGTGACGGCGCGGACCTGCTGAAATGCTCGTTCTGCGGGAAGAGCCAGAAGCAGGTCAAGAAGCTCATCGCTGGTCCTGGCGTGTATATCTGCGACGAGTGCATCGACCTCTGCAACGAGATCATCGAGGAGGAACTCGCCGAGTCCTCCGAGGTCAAGCTCGACGAGTTGCCCAAGCCGACGGAGATCCGGGACTTCCTGGAGAACTACGTCATCGGTCAGGACAACGCGAAGCGGACGTTGGCCGTTGCGGTGTACAACCACTACAAGCGCATCCAGGCCGGGGAGCGCAAGGATGCCCGTGGAGAGAGCGTCGAGTTGGCCAAGTCCAACATCCTGATGCTCGGACCCACCGGTTGCGGCAAGACCTACCTGGCGCAGACGCTCGCCAAGATGCTCAACGTGCCGTTCGCCATCGCCGACGCCACCGCCCTCACCGAGGCCGGGTACGTGGGTGAGGACGTCGAGAACATCCTGCTCAAGCTGATCCAGGCCGCCGACTACGACGTCAAGCGCGCCGAGACCGGCATCATCTACATCGACGAGGTCGACAAGATCGCCCGCAAGAGCGAGAACCCGTCGATCACGCGCGACGTGTCGGGTGAGGGCGTGCAGCAGGCGTTGCTGAAGATCCTGGAGGGCACGCAGGCGTCGGTGCCGCCGCAGGGTGGCCGCAAGCACCCGCACCAGGAGTTCATCCAGATCGACACCACCAACGTGCTGTTCATCGTGGCCGGCGCGTTCGCGGGGCTCGAGAAGATCGTCTCCGACCGGATCGGCAAGCGTGGCATCGGTTTCGGTACAGAGGTGCGGTCGAAGAAGGACCTCGACACAGCCGACCACTTCGCCGACGTGCTGCCCGAGGATCTGATCAAGTTCGGCCTGATTCCCGAGTTCATCGGCCGCCTGCCGGTCATCGCGTCGGTCTCGAACCTGGACAAGGAGTCGCTGGTCTCGATCCTCTCCGAGCCGAAGAACGCACTCGTCAAGCAGTACGCGCGGTTGTTCGAGATGGACGGCGTGGAGCTCGAATTCAGCGAGGACGCGCTTGAGGCCGTCGCTGACCAGGCGATCCTCCGCGGCACCGGCGCACGCGGCCTACGCGCCATCATGGAAGAGGTCCTCAACCCCGTGATGTTCGACATCCCGTCGCGCGACGACGTCGCGAAGGTGGTCGTCACGGGGGAGACGGTGCGCGACAACGTTCTCCCGACGGTGGTGCCGCGCAAGCGGTCTCGCGACGAGCGGCGTGACAGGAGCGCCTGATCCGCCCCTGAGGGGCTCAGCATTCCGCCGCCGGGCGTCCCGATGTGGACGCCCGGCGGCGTTCGTCTGTCCGGCCCGGACGCTCACCGAGGAGGCGCTCCTCGATGAGCGTCCGAACGGTCGGTACGCGTCGGCACTTCCGGTAGGGGGCTGCAGCGGTGGTGAGCGCGCTTCAGCCGCACCTACTGCAGGGCGATCGGGATGATCGCCATCAGGCCCGGGGCGATCACCGCGAGGCAGGCGGCGAGGCCGAGCAGCCACCGGAACAGCACGTCCTGGTTCTCCACCGAGCTGTTGCCGATGATCAAGACGCCCGCCACGTGGATCGGATTCATCACCATCAGCGCGGCTGGCACGCACACCGCGGCAGCGACCCAGAACGCGATCCCGGTGTGGCCGAACGTGCCGAACGCGATCGGCATGACCAGTCCGAGGACGCCCAACGTGGAGCTCTCGATGTTGCAGAGCAGGGCCGTCAGGTACGCGATGACCAGGATGAGCAGCGCGCCGGCCCCGAGGTGTCGGAGGATGTGGGCGATCGAGTCCATGGTCCCGATCTTCTGCATCAGCCCCAGGTAGGTCAGCAACCCGCAGAGCAGCAGGATCGAATGCCATGGGATCCGGGAGAGGAGCTGGCGTTCGACCGGGCGGAAGGTGATCTGCAGCAGCGCCGCGAGACACATCGCGGTGACGCCGACGTCGGTCTTCGCGATCACGACGAGCAGCAGGAACGCGAGCAGCGCGAGGCCTGAGCACACCATGTACTTGACGTTCGGCGGGCCGGCGTCGTCGTGCGCGGCGGCCGGCGCGGGCGTCACCTCGAACGGATGGCCCCGTCGCGCCGTGACAGCGGACAGGATCTGCAGGAGTGCGACCACCACGACTGCGACCGCGACCGACACCGCCCAGAGCCCCCAGCCGGAGTACGTGACGCCGAACTTCGCTGCTGCCGAGCGGACGACGGCACCGGTGGGATTGAGTGGCGACAGACCGGCGGTGTTGGCGCCGATGATAACGGCGAGTTCACAGAGCAGGAAGGTCTTGCGCGAGCGCACGCCCACGTGCGCGACGATCGGCACCAGAAACGCGATGGGTGCGGTCGAGAACGCGCCGGCCGTGGTGAGGGCGCCGCCGATCAGGAACCCCGCCCATGGCAGCAGCCAGTGTCGAGGGCCGATCGCCGCGTAGACCTTGTCGACGAACAGGCCCAGCGCGCCGCTGCGCTCCAGGTGGGCGAACAGCAGTGACACCCCGGCGATGAGTACGAAGATGCTGCCCGGGAACGTGTCGTACATCACGGTCGGATCGAGGTGCGACAGCGCGAGTACCGGTAGCGCGGCGGCCAGCGCGAGCACCCCGATATTCATCCGCTGCCAGATCGCGAGCACGAGACACAGCACCAGCAGGACAAGCGAAAGGCTTTGAGCGGCAGTCAAGAGTGGCCTCCTCGGCAGACGAGCGGGCGACCTCGGCAGGCTGACCGCCGGGTCGTAGCGGGCCTAAATTACCCGCGTATTGCCCGATGCATCGCGGATCGGCTTGCATTCCAGGAGGATCCACGCAGTAGTCGGCATAACCGGCGTTTCGGTCTATCGTCCAGGGTGCGAAGATCTCGTCGCGGCCCGCCGCGGTCTGCCCTGAAGCTCGGTCCTACAAGGTGATTCGCTGGGGATGCGTGTAGACGTTCATGCCGCCACCACGAACGAAGCCCGCCACCGTCAGGCCCGCATC
The DNA here is from genome assembly GCF_039541155.1 of Tsukamurella soli. Taxonomy (NCBI): domain Bacteria; kingdom Bacillati; phylum Actinomycetota; class Actinomycetes; order Mycobacteriales; family Tsukamurellaceae; genus Tsukamurella; species Tsukamurella soli. The sequence goes on along the minus strand of NZ_BAABFR010000024.1, from coordinate 40,930 downwards.
GTCGGCGAGCGTCACGGCCAGCGCGGAGGGGGCCGACACCGCCGCGATCATCGGCACACCCGCCATGACGGCCTTCTGGGCGAGCTCGAACGAGACGCGCCCCGACAGGACCAGGACAGACTCGCGCAGCGGCACAGAGTCGTTCATCAGCGCCCAGCCGAGCACCTTGTCGACCGCGTTGTGCCGGCCGATGTCCTCCATCGCGACTCGGAACGTGCCGTCGGTGTCGAAGAGGCCCGCCGCGTGCACGCCTCCGGTGCGGTCGAACAGGCGCTGCCGGCGCCGCAGTTCATCGGGCAACCCGGCGACCAGCGCGGCCGGCGCCCGCACCCCGTCGCCCGGATCGAGTGGGAACCGTGTGGACGTGCGCACAGCGTCCGCGGACTCCTTGCCGCAGAGGCCGCACGAACTGCTCGCGGCGAGGTTGCGGCGGAGCGCGATCGCGGGGCGTGCGAGCACGTTCCGCAGCGTCACATCGAGGGTGTTGTACAGGTTGACCGGATCGTCCGAGCAGAACCGCGCGCCCGCGACATCGTCGCGGCCGCCGATCAGCCCCTCGGACAGCAGCAACCCGTGCGCCAGCTCCACGTCGTGGCCTGGGGTGCGCATCGTGACCGTCAGTACCTCGCCACCGACCCGCAGCTCGAGCGGCTCCTCGACGATCAAGGTGTCCTCGCGTGGGGCGCTCGTCCCGTCCGGCCGGATCCGGACGATCCGCCGGCGGTCGGTCAACCGGCCCATTCGGCACCTCCTGGCCGGATGATTCGCGCGGCTCCTCCCATACCTCATAGGGTAGTCCGCCCGTGAGCGCGACGTCGCCGCGTGGACGCGCCGCTCTTCGGCTCGATCATGGGGCGGCGGGAGCCGGGCTGGGCGGGGGAGCGGGGCGGCGAGGGCCGGTCAGTAGAATCGGCTGGTGACTTCTGCCCCGTCCCCCCTGACCCCACCCACACCCGCCGACCGCCTCCCCAAGTCCTGGGACCCGGCCGCGGTCGAGGCGGAGATCTACCAGGGGTGGGTAGACGCCGGTTACTTCACCGCCGACGCCGCCGTCGTCGCGACCGGCGCGAAGCCTCCGTTCTCGATCGTCCTGCCCCCACCCAACGTGACGGGAAGCCTGCACCTCGGGCACGCGCTGGACCAGACGATCTCGGACGCCCTCTGCCGCCGCCGCAGGATGCAGGGCTACGAGGTGCTCTGGCTGCCCGGCACCGACCACGCCGGCATCGCCACGCAGTCGCTCGTCGAGAAGGAACTGGTGAAGGAGGGTACATCGCGCCGGGAGATCGGGCGTGAGCGGTTCCTCGAGCGCGCCTGGGCCTTCAAGGACGCCTCGCACGAGAACATCACGGGTCAGATGCGCCGCATCGGCGCGGGCGTCGACTGGTCCCGCGAGCGATTCACGATGGACGAGGGAATGTCCCGGGCCGTCCAGACCATCTTCAAGCGGATGTACGACGAGGGCCTCATCTACCGCGCCGAACGGCTGGTCAACTGGTCCCCGGTGCTGCAGACCGCGATCAGCGACATCGAGGTCAACCACGAGGAGATCGACGGCGAGCTGGTCTCGTTCCGGTACGGCAGCCTCAACGACGACGAGCCGCACATCGTCTGTGCGACAACGCGTCTGGAGACGATGCTGGGCGACACGGCGATCGCCGTGCACCCGGACGACGAGCGCTATCGACACCTGGTGGGTACCACGATCCGGCACCCGTTCGTCGACCGGGACATCCCGATCGTGGCCGACGATTACGTGGACCCCGAATTCGGTTCCGGCGCAGTCAAGATCACTCCCGCCCACGACCCCAACGACTTCGCGCTGGGGCAGCGACACTCGCTGCCGATGCCGACGATCATGGACGAGACCGCCCATATCGCGGGTACCGGAACCGTTTTCGACGGCCTCGACCGGTTCGAGGCGCGTAAGGCGATCCGCGACGCCCTCGCCGAGGAGGGGCGCATCGCCGGTGAGGTCCGCCCGTACCGGCACAGCGTCGGCCATAGCGAGCGCAGCGGCGAGCCGATCGAGCCGCGACTGTCGATGCAGTGGTGGGTCAAGGTCGAGGACATCGCGCGTACGGCGGGTGACGCCGTCCGCAGCGGCGACACCCGGATCGTCCCGGAGTCGATGTCGCCGCGGTACTTCGCCTGGGTCGATGACATGCACGACTGGTGCATCTCGCGGCAGCTGTGGTGGGGCCACCGGATCCCGGTCTGGTATGGCCCCGAGGACGCCGACGGCAACCGGGACGTGGTGTGCTGCGGCCCCGACGATGCCCCGCCCGCCGGCTACGAGCAGGACCCGGACGTTCTCGACACCTGGTTCAGCTCGGGGCTGTTCCCGTTCTCGACGATGGGCTGGCCGGACAAGACGCCCGACCTGGACGCGTTCTATCCCACGTCCACCCTGGTCACCGGCTACGACATCATCTTCTTCTGGGTGGCCCGGATGATGATGTTCGGCACGTTCGTCGCCCACGGTGAGAACGCTCCCGGTGAGGTGCCGTTCCGTGAGGTGCTTCTGCACGGCCTCGTGCGCGACGAGTTCGGGCGCAAGATGAGCAAGTCCAAGGGCAACGGCATCGACCCGCTGGAGTGGGTCGACGAATACGGTGCCGACGCACTGCGGTTCACGCTGGCCCGTGGCACGATCCCCGGCAGCGACCTCAACGTGGGCGCCGACGCCGCCGCGAGCAGCCGGAAGTTCGCCACCAAACTGTTCAATGCCACCAAGCTGGCGCTGATGAACCACGCCCGTGTCGGTGATCTGCCCGGCCGTGCGCGCCTCACCGTCTCAGACCGGTGGATCCTGGATCGCCTCGCGCAGGTGCAGCGCGAGGCGGACGCCGCGTTCGAGGCGCACGAGCTCGGCCGGGCGTGCGAGGCGCTGTACCACTTCGCGTGGGACGAACTGTGTGACTGGTACCTCGAGGTCGCCAAATTGCAGCTCGCCGACCCGGACTCCGAGCGGGCCGACGACACTCGGCTGGTGCTCGGCCACTGCCTGGACATCGTGTTGCGCCTGCTGCACCCGGCGATGCCGTTCGTCACCGAGGTGCTGTGGAAGGCGCTCACCGGCGGGGAGTCGCTGGTGGTGGCGTCGTGGCCGTCCAGCGGGTGGGCACCGTGCTCGGTGGACGAGGAGGCCGGCGTCCAGTTCGCGGACTTCCAGCGGCTGGTCACCGAGATCCGCCGGTTCCGCAGCGATCAGCAGCTGAAACCGGGCCAGCGCGTGGCCGCGCGGCTCGTGGGCGTCGACGGTGCCGGGCTCGCCCCGTTGGCCGGCGCGGTCCGCAGTCTCGCGCGTCTGACCCCTGACGAGGACGGCTTCGCGGCGACGGCCGCGCTGGAGATCCCGCTGGCCGGTGGCACCGTGCACGTCGAGATCGACACCTCCGGCACCGTCGACCTCGCGGCGGAGCGGGCGCGGCTCGAGAAGGACCTCAAGGCCGCGCAGAAGGAGCTCGAGCAGACGGGTGCCAAGCTGGGCAACGAGGCGTTCCTCGCGAAGGCGCCCGAACCAGTGGTGGCGAAGATCCGCGCCCGGCGCGAGTTGGCGCAGACCGAGGTCGAGCGGATCTCCGGACGGATCGCGGCGCTGAGCGGCGCGGCGCAGTAGTGGCCGACAGGCGGCTGACGGCCGACGAGAGCGATGGGGGGTCGATCCTGCCGGCCTTCGCCGCAGACCCGGACGACCTCGAGGAACTGCGGGCGGTCGAGGCCGCCCTCGACGAGCGCTGGCCCGAGACCAAGATCGAGCCGTCGCTGACCCGCATCGCGGCGCTCATGCAGCTGCTCGGCTCGCCCCAGGACGCGTACCCGGCGATCCACGTGGCGGGTACCAACGGCAAGTCGTCCACCACCCGGATGATCGACGCCCTGCTGATCGCCTTCTCCCGCCGGACCGGCCGAGTCACCAGCCCGCACCTGCAGCTCGCGACCGAGCGGATCGCGATCGACGGCCGGCCGATCAGCGCGGCTCGGTACGTCGAGGTGTACCGGGAGCTCGAGCCGTTCATCGACCTGGTGGACCAGCAGTCGAGCGCCGCGGGCGGGCCGCGCATGAGCAAGTTCGAGGTGCTCACGGCCATGGCGTACGCCGCGTTCGCGGAGGCGCCGGTGGACGTCGCGGTGATCGAGGTGGGGCTCGGCGGCCGCTGGGACGCGACCAACGTGATCACTGCCGACGTCGCCGTGGTGACCCCGATCGGCCTGGACCACACGGAGTACCTGGGCACCGACCTGGCGTCGATCGCGAGTGAGAAGGCGGGGATCATCAAGCGGGCCCGGGAGCGGCTGGTGCCGCACGACACCGTCGCCGTGATCGCCGCGCAGGAGCCGGCCGCGATGGATGTGCTGCTACGGCAGGCGGTCGAGGCCGACGCCGCGGTGGCCCGCGAAGGCGCAGAGTTCGCGGTCCTCGAGCGGCGGGTGGCCGTCGGCGGTCAGCAGCTGACGCTGCAGGGCCTAGGCGGGGTGTACGACGAGATCTTCCTCCCACTGCACGGCGAACACCAGGCGCACAACGCGGCGGTCGCGCTGGCCGCGGTCGAGGCGTTCTTCGGCGCCGGCGCCGACCGGCAGCTCGACCTGGACACCGTGCGCGCGGGCTTCGCGGACGCCGCGTCGCCCGGGCGCCTGGAGCGGGTGCGCAGCGCGCCCACGGTGCTGATCGACGCGGCTCACAATCCGCACGGGGCACGGGCGCTCGCGCAGACCCTCACAGACGAGTTCGGCTTCCGCCGGCTCATCGGCGTGGTGTCGGTTCTGGCGGAGAAGGATGCCGCCGGCATCCTCGCCGCGCTCGAGCCCGTCCTCGACGCCGTAGTGGTGACGCACAACGGCTCGCCCCGTGCGCTCGAGATCGATGTGCTCGGGCCGCTGGCCGAGGAGGTGTTCGGCGAGGACCGGGTCGCCACCGCCCCCACGATGTTGGACGCCGTCGAGACCGCTGTCGCGATGGCCGACGAGGACGCCGACTCCGCCGACCCGGGCGCGCTGTCGGGCACCGGCGTGGTGATCACCGGGTCTGTGGTGACCGCCGGGGTCGCCCGTTCCCTGTTCGGAAAGGAACCACAGTGACCGATTCGCATGCGGTGCGGTTCACCCCGCCCACCAAGGACCCGTGGCGCAGCTTCCGCGGGATCCTCTCCGGCACGCTGATCCTCGAGGTGATCGTGGTGCTGCTGGCGCTGCCGGTGGTGTTCAAGCTGACGCACGGCCTCACGCTGCTGAAGGCGCTGTATGTGCTGGTGATCGCGGTGCTGCTGTTCCTCGGCTGCATGGTGGTCAAGCGGCCGTGGGCGCTGCCGGCGTTCTGCGGGCTGCAGCTGCTGCTGATCGCGGGGTGGTTCGTGCACCCCGGTATCGGCATGGTGGGCATCGTGTTCGGCGTGGTGTGGGCCTACATCTACTACCTCGAGCGGGACGTGCGGAAGCGGATGGAAGAGGGACGTCTGCCGGGGCAGGAGCCGCTCGACCCCCCGTGAGCATGTCCGTGTCGCGATGCAGGCCCCCTATCGGGTGTCGCCGGGGCGGCCACGGAGCTCGCGGCGGTGCCGCTACCCTGTACGCGTGACTGAGCGGACTCTGGTTCTGATCAAGCCCGACGGCGTGCGCCGCGGCCTCATCGGCGACATCATCAAGCGGATCGAGGACAAGGGTCTGTCCCTGGTCGCGCTCGAGCTGAAGACGGTGACCACCGAGCTGGCCGAGGGCCACTACGCCGAGCACGCGGACAAGCCGTTCTTCGGCTCGCTGCTCGAGTTCATCACGTCCGGCCCGGTGGTCGCGGCCGTCATCGAGGGGCCGCGCGCCGTCGCCGCTTGGCGGCAGCTCGCCGGCGGCACCGACCCCGTTGCGAAGGCTGTGCCCGGCACCATCCGCGGCGATTACGGGCTCGAGACGCAGGAGAACCTCGTGCACGGGTCCGACTCGCCCGAGTCCGCCGCCCGCGAGATCGCCCTCTGGTTCCCCGGCCTCGACCGGTAGCCGACCGCTTCGACCTGCGCCGCGATCCGGCGCTCCACCACAGCAGGGCCCGTGCCCGCGCTCATCGCGCGGACACGGGCCCGAATCATCACGGGGGTGTGGGATACTGGCTGGGCTGGCGCCGGAGACGGCGCAGCCCACGCGGCCAGACCCTCGGCCCCGTGCAGCCGCCGTGTCCGCGCGGCGCCTGACGAGGAAGCGCTCCCTACCGGGAGGACGTCCTCGCCATGGCGGCGAGTGGGCGTCAGGCGTGAGACCTTGACAGAGGTGGGCGGAGCATCCGCACCACCACATAACAGAAGACGGTGCCCGTGTGGCCGCGATATCGATCGCGCCCGGTTGCCGGTAGGAGATGTGAGTGGCCGACAACAAGTCGCCTGATAGAGAACTGAATGCACCCGCCGCAGGCGGGGAGAGCGCGGAGGAGTTCCCGCAGAAGCTGCGGGTGCATGCGCTCGCGAGACTGCTCGGGATCACCAGCAAACAGGCGCTGGCGCACCTCGCGGACCTCGGATTCGTCGCGCGCAGCGCGCATTCCAGCATCGACCGCAGCGCGGCCGAGCGGGTGCGCGACGCGGTGCGCCCGTCCGACGCGGGTGACGACGGCGCCGCGGGCGCGGAGGGTGCGGCGCCCCCGTCTACTGAGACCGCCGCCGAGCCCGAGCCTGCCGCAGTCGAGGCCACCGCGCCGCAGGCGGCAGCGGGGCTCTTCTCGGCACTCGATGTGGCGCAGCCCGTGGCCCCGCCGGTCGAGCCGTCGGGGTCGGCAGCCGCTGTCCCGCTGTTTCTACAGCCCGAACAGGTGGTGCTCCCGAAGGAGCCCGCACGGCGCCGGGAGCCGGCTGTCGAGCCGGAACGCCCCGCGCGGCCGGCTGCCGAGCCGGACCGTCCCGCCCGCGCTGCCACTGAGCCCGCCCGGCAGACCACCGAGCCCGCCCGGCCCACCGCCGAGGTACCCGCGCCGGCGGAGGGCGGGACCGAGCAGTCTGCACAGGACGATTCGGGCCAGGACGACGACGAGGGCGCCGCGAAGTCGGAGGCCAAGCGGTCTTAGGAAGACAACCACTAGTCCCAACTCCTTGGCTCACAGAACGACATGGCTACGATCCGACTTGTCGGCGCCGGCGGCGAGCCCCGCGCCACCGTCGGCGCGCAGATCACCCGCCGACGCGTCGGAGCCGTAGACCCCGGCGCCACCCAGTGCGATCGCCGCGTAGGCGCGCCCCTCCGCCAGGACCGGCAGTACGGCCTCGGCGACGGGGCCGGGACAGCACGCCAGGAGCGCTGTGACCGCGGCGGTGGATGCCACCGGCCCCGGGGTCAGCGCCCCGGCGAGGGTGGCGACGCCGACCACCACGTCGGCGACGAGACCGTCCGCGCCACCGAATCTCTCGGGGACGCAGATGCCGGGGACGCCGATCTCCGCAGCGCCGCGCCACGCGGGGGAGGCGGCGGGGGACACGGGTACACCCGCGTCGGCGGCCCGGCGCACCTCATCGATCGGCCGCGCGCGCTCGGCCCAGGCGGTGAGCGAGTCGACGAGCATCCGTTGCGCGTCGTTCAGCGCGATCGGCACGGGCACACCTCTCGATCAGCGTGGCGCGGACGGGGCCACCGCCGCGGAGGACTGGACGGGTGCCGGGGCCGGGGCGGGCGGGGCTAGGTGCAGTGTGACGGCCCCGCCGCGGCTGCCGCGGGTCACGCCGAGGGCGGTGTCGAGGAGGTTGCCGAGGTTGATCGTCGCGATCGGTGCCGCCGCGGCCTGTATGCCGGGCAGGAACAGGACGCTCATGTACTTGACATCCGATCCGACCCTGTCCTCGAAGGTCTGGATCAGCTTGAACAGCGCCAGCGGGCCCTTCTGGATGATGGCCGGGAAGGTGTTGGTGTGCATCAGGGCCAGGGTCGACTCGGCCATCACCGAGTACGTGTGCCCGGCGAGTCGCAGCGGCGCGGCCATCGCCTTCAGCTGGGGCCCGACGGTGTCGGCCTGCGGTGCGATCGTCTGGGTCGACGCGAGGATCGCCTCGACGTCGGGCATCTGTCGCAGCAGCGCGACGGAGACGAGGTTCGCGCCGGACTCGATGGTGGCGACCGTGCTCGCGCCGGTCCCGGTGTCGCCGCCGGGCAACGCAGCATCGACGCGGTCGAGGATGCGGTTGACAGCATCGGGGTCGAGGCGGCGCATGAGCGTCGACAGCGCGGCGCTCAGCGCGCCGACCGTCGAGTCGGAGGTGTCGAGGACGCCGGTCACGCGGGCACCGTCGGCGAGATACGGGCCGGTGGACGCGGTCGGCAGGATCGCCAGATATGCCTCACCGAGGCCGGACAGGTTCTCGATCCGCATGGTCGCGTCCTGCGGGATCTCGATGCCGGGGTCGTAGCTCAGGCTGAGCTCCACCTGCTGCGCGTCGACGCCGATGCCGGTCACGCGGCCGATCTGGACGCCCCGATCGAGCACTCGCGAGCCCACGATGAGTCCGTTGGCGTCGGTGACCGCCACCGTCGCCGTCTTCTGTCCGTGGGCGCCGATCCACTGCACCCCCTGGCCGCCCAGCAGGATCGCGGACACCACGGCGAGGGCGACGAGACCGACCAGCGACACGGTGTTCCGGCGGGTCGCGAGCGTCGGGCGTCTCATCGCGTCCCCCCCAGCATCCGCAGGATGTCCGTCAGCCCGGCGCCGAGGTCGCGGCCGTCGTCGGACACGATCGACTGGACCACGACCTGGGGGTCCGCCGCCATCGGCGCGACGTGGTCGGTCAGCAGTGTGGACCCGCCGTGGATCGCATCGCCCAGCGTGACGCCGTCCACGGTGACCAGGTCCAGCAGGTCCGAGATCGAGTCCATCATGGGGATCATCCAGTAGCCGCCGGTGAACAGGGACTGCACCGCGGGCAGCAGGCTGCCGACGTTGGACATCAACTCGCCCTGGTTGTGCCAGTACCGCATGTGGTAGGGCGTGAGCACCCACTGGAAGTCGGCGTTGTGGCTCCGCATCGTTCGTGCGGTGGTGTTCAGCGAGTCGAGCAGCCGGTCGACCTCGGTAGCAGCACCCGCGACGCCGCTCACGTCCCGGCCGATCTGCGTGCTGAGCCGCCCGAGGCGGGCGGTGTCCGGCGGCAGCGCCGTGTCGACCTTGGCGATGGTGGCGCTCACCTGCTGCAGCGACCCGGTGCCGAAGTAGTTGGCGAGCACCGTGAGGGTGCCCTCGACGGATCGCGGCGGCGTGGTCTGCGAGACCGGCAGCACCGATCCCGCGTGCAGCAGCGGCGACTCGGGCGCTCCGGCGGGCCGGGCCAGCCGCACGTACGACTCACCGAGGAGGGTGTCCTGGACGATCGACGCCTGTACCGCCGCGGGCAGCTGCGTGCCCTGCTGGATGCGGGCGGTGACGGTGGCGGCGTTCGGCGTCAGCGTCACCGCGGCGACCCGGCCCACGCGCAGTCCGGTGTAGGTCACCTGGGCACCGATGGGCAGGTTGAGGGCGTCCGCGAACTGCAACTCCACGCGGTAGTCGTGGCGGGACGACAGCGGGTTGGAGAAGTCCATAGTGGCGGGGCTGACCGAGCACGCCGTCGCGGTGGCGGCGACGGTGGCGAGCGCCGCCCCGGTGACCAGGCGGGGCAGGCGCGCGAGCGGGTTCCACATCATCGCTGTGCCCCCTGATACACGGACTGCAGGAGGTCGATCGTCGCCAGCTGCGCTCCGGCGCCGGCCACGGTGCAGCTGCCCGGCCGGCGTCCGTTCAACCGACCGCACAGCGCCTGCGGATCAGCTACCGGCACCTGCACCTGCGGCATCGTGATCTGGTAGCCACCGGCCGCGCCGCCGCGGCCGGCGAGGGCCGCGAGGGAGTCGCCGAACACCGGCAGCATCTTCACGAGACCGTCGATGGAGTGCACCGACGTGGCGGCGAGATGAATCGCCGCAGCGGCGGTGTCGAGCGTAGGCGAGAGGATGTCGCCGTAGCGCAGCACCATGTCGGCCGACATGTTGATCGCACCGGGCAGTCCCGTGTAGATCGCGGTGACCGCCGGGAACACCGTCTGGCCGTACGCCTGCAGGACCGCCGGCCCGTGATCCAGCGACGTGAGCAGCTGTCCCCACTGCGCCGCGGTGCTCCCGAGGAGGGGCCGCAGGTCGGCGAGGATCGACGACACGTCCCCGACGAACCCGGCCGGGTCGGACAGCAGCGTCGACGTGTCGGTGAGGGCGGAGTTCGCGTGCGTCGAGACGGCCGGCGTGGTCTGGGCGTCGAGGATCCTGGTGAGTTGGGCGATGTCGCCGGACGCACCGCCGCGGGTGAGGCTGTCGACCAGCTTGGTGGCGGCCTCGGTGGTCTGGGTGATGGAGCGGGGTGTGGCCGTGTCGGCGCGCGCGATGCATGTCCCAGGGTTCAGCGTCGGGCCGGACGTGTAGTTGCCGACCAGTTCGAGCGCACGGTCGGCGAGGATGCTCGTGGAGCGGGTGACCGCCTTGACCGAGGCGGGCAGGCGGCGGTCGGACACCGAGAACGAGACCTTGACGGAGTCGCCGCGGGGCGCGACCGAGGTGACCCGGCCGATCCGCACGCCCATCTGGGTGACGTCGTTGCCGGGATACAGACCGATCGCGTCCGGCATGATCGCGCACAGGTCGCCGCCACCGGAGCCACCGAGCAGCGAGCATCCCGACGCCGCGACCGTCACCGCGGCCGCGACCCCGACCGCCGCCGCCGTGAACGTCCGGCCCCGGGGACCTCTGGAGATGCGCATCAGCAGGTCACCCCCGCGGACGGGAAGCAGAGATCCTTGGCGAGCACCTCGTTCGCGCCGGCCGGCCGGCCCGCCTTGTCGACCATCTTCTGCAGGGTGTCGACGAGGCCGTGGAACTGGTCGATCATGCCGGGAAACGTGACGTTCATCTTCTTCATCGCGGCCTCGAGCTGCTGCACCGCCGCGTAGATCTGGTCGCGGTGGTTGTTGTAGAACGTCGTGATCGTGGAGATCCGGCCGAACAGCTCGCCGAGGCCGCTGTAGGCGTTGGCGAAGCCGACGTGGGTCTCGTCGAGCACGGTCACGGCGATCGAGGCCTTGCGCAGCATGTCGAACAGCAGTAGCCGGCTGTGGTCGAAGCTCTGCGAGTAGTCGGAGGCGACCTTCGCGATCTTGCCCACCATCTCGCGCTGCTCGGTGAGCTGGCCGACCAGGGAGTCGACGCCGCGCGCCAGCGTGATGAGGCTGGTGGGGTTCGCGTCGAGGCCGTGGGTGAGCTGCGCGAGGGAATCGGACAGCTGGTTCTCGTCGAGCGGCTGGATCTTGGTCGGGAGCTGCTGCATCATGTCGGAGATCGTGTACGGCAGGTTCACCCGGTCGGTCGGGATGACGGAGTGCCCGAGCGCGTTCGCGCCGGCTGAGGTGAGTGCCACATAGAAGCCGCCCGCCACCGTCAGCATGCGGACGGCGACGGAGGTGCGATCGCCGAGGTAGACACCGTCGTCGACCTTGAGGGTGACGGCGACGTTCTGCGATCCGAGCGCCACCTTGTGGACGGTGCCGACGTCGATCCCGGAGACCCGGACCTCGTTGCCCGGCTTCACCAGCGCGGCGTCGGTGGTCAGGAAGACCACCTCGCGTTGGCCGATGGGGCGCAGGTAGAGGCCGGCGAGAACCATCCCGATGATCACCGCCACGATCACGGCGACGAGGCCGATCCAGGTCGTGCGGTCGCCGAGCTGCTGCCAGTGTCGGCCCCACGGGACCATACGGCGCTGCCTTCCCTCGGTCATCGTGCGCAGACCACCAGGTCGGCGCCGCCGAAGAACACCTTCGTGGAGGCCGGCAGCGCCGCCGGGCCCTTCGAGCAGGCCGACGGGCCGGGGTTGCCGATGAGCGCCGCGAGAGCGGAGAACACGCCGGGCAGTCTGCGCAGCGCGTCGGCAGCGGATGCGGGGTTCTTCAGCACCGAGTCGAGCATCGAGTCCAGGTTCATGTTGGGCGCGAGCCCGAAGTCCTGCAGCAGTCGGTTCGTGGCATCGACGAAGCCTGGGCCGTACTGGGCGGTGAGGCGGAAGTTGTTCAGGCTGGCCAGGGTCTTGTCGAGGAGCAGGTTGAAGTTGGTGATGAACTCGACGACCTGGGGGTTGTAGTCGTCGATCGTGTTCGCGACGCTGGCCACGTTGTCGATCAGGGTGGAGATCACCTGCTGGCGGTTCTGCAGGTTCGCGGTGACGCGGTCGAGGTCGCGGAACATGTCGTCGGCCCCCACGCCGCCGCCCTGCAGTAGCGACACCAGGTTCCGCGTGAGCTGGTTGACGTCCTCCGGATTCATCGCGGTGAGCACGGGGCCTAGCCCGTTGAACAGCGACGTGATGTCGAACGACGGGGTGGTGTGCGACATCGGGACGTGGGACACGGGCGTGCCACCGGAACCGTCGGCCCCGGTGCCGGGCTCGATCTCGACGAATCGCTCGCCGGTGAGGTTCAGATACTTGATGGCGAGCCTGGTCGTCGAGGTCAGCGGATGCGCGGCGGCGACCGTGAACGCGACATCGGCGTCGTTGCCGTCACCGACCCGCTGCACCTGCACCTTGGAGACCTTCCCGACGAGCACGCCGCGCAGCCGCACGTCGCTGCCGGAGTGCAGACCGGAGGCGTCGGAGAAGCTCGCGGTGTAGCTGCGCGTGCTGCCCGACACCGGGTTGTGCAGCGCCGCGAGTACCCCCACGGTGATCGCGATGGCGACGAGCACGGCCACCGCGAGGATCACCGTGTTCTTGATCTGTGCACGCCGCACGGCTACCTCCCCGTCCCCAGCACCGATGCGGTCACCGGAAGCCGGTCCACGATCAGTCGCACGTTGAGGGCTTGATGGCCGCCGCGGGTGGTGAAGGAGCCGTTCAGGCGGTCGATGAGCGGCAGCACCTGCCGCCGGATGCTCACCGTGCCGAACACGGACGTGGCGGTGTCGGTGATGGACCGGATGATCAGCGTCCCCGGCGTGAAGTCGTCACGGTGCGAGCCGAGCATCGCCCCGAGCGGCCCGAAGAAGCCGCTGCCGAGCAGCTGCGTCGTCTGGTCGATCGGGGTGAAGTCGTAGACGGTGTCCGACGACAACGGGATGTGCAGCAGCTCGACCATCGACCCGAACGCGGCGTCGATGACGCCGGGCACGCCGTCGACCGTCCGACGCAGCAGCGCGATCTGCGGCCCGATCGGCATCTTCTGAGTGAGCGCCACCTGCTGCTCCACCGAGAAGCCGAGCTGCAGCAGCGGGGTCAGGGCCTGAGCGTACGACGTCGCCTTGCGGACCACGTCCACCATGTGCTGCGTGATGATCCCGTTCACCAGCACCGAGCTGTTGTTCAGCAGGTCGGAGATCGTGTCGGTGCTCTGCGCCGGCGTCAGCAGCTGCCCGGCCCGCAACGGGTTGCCGCCCGCCGCAGGCAGGATCGCGAGCTCGGTGACACCGAAGTAGTTGCCCGGCTGATACCGGATGCCGAACGAGTCGGTGAGCCCATCGATGTCGCCGCGGTCGAGCCCGATGCCCACCAGGACGCGCCCGGCACCGTCGGGCGCGACGGAGGCGACCGTGCCTACGGGCACGCCCCGCATGGTGACGACGGTGCCGGCCTGCACGCCGGCGCCGATGTCCGGGGCGGACAGCGTCAGATGCAGCCGGTTGTCGCGGTGGATCGAGGACAGGGTCGTCAGCACCGCCGCGACGACCACGATGACCGCGAGCGCGACCAGGCCGACGGTGACGAAGATCCGGCGCTGCCGCTGCGGTGTTCCGATCAGGAGTGACGACACGGCCGCTACCCGACGAATCTGATCGTGGGAGTGATGCCCCACATCGCGACGGTGAGGATGAAATCCAGGGTGAGCACGGTGACGAGGCTCGCGCGCACGGCTCGACCGCTGGCCAGGCCGACGCCCTCGGGGCCGCCGGAGGCGTAGAAGCCGTAGTAGCAGTGGATCAACGTCACCGCGGCGCAGAACACGACGACCTTGAGCGTGGACAGCACGATGTCGGTGGGGTCGAGGAACTGGTCGAAGTAGTGGTTGTAGGTGCCCGCCGCCTGGGAGTGGAAGACGGTGACGATGAGCCGGCAGGTGACGAAGCTGACCAGCATCGTCACCAGATACGCGGGGATCACGCACAGCATGCCGGCGATGAGCCGGGTGCCCACGACGTACGGCACCGACCGGATGCCGAGCGCCTCGATGGCGTCGATCTCCTCGGCGATGCGCATGGATCCGATCTGTGCGGTCATGCGGCACCCGGCCTGGGCGGCGAACCCGATCCCGGCCGAGATGGGGATCATCTCGCGGATGTTCGCCAGGCCGCCGACGACGCCGGTGAGCGGGCCGAAACCGATCAGGTCGAGGCCGGCGTACGCCTCGATCGCGACGGCTGCACCACCGGCCGCTCCCAGCACCAGCATCATCATCACCACGCCGCCGTCGACGATCAGCGAGCGGCTGCCCCACGCGAGGCCGTTGAGCACGCGCATCGTCTCGCCGCGGTACTTACGGACGGTGACCGGCAGCAGGTAGAAGGCCTGCGCGACGAATACGAGCGCCTCGCCGAAGTGCGCGACGGCACGGACCGGCGCGCCGGGCTCCGCGAGCCCGTGCGGTTCGGGTTCGGCGGGCACCGGCGCCCCGGACGCGGGCACTGCGGTCATGCGACGTTGCTCGGGAAGAACATGGTCTCGACCTGGGTGAGGGCGAGCGTGGACAGGAAGATCAGGGTGATCGACAGGACGACCGACGAGTTCACCGCGTCGGCGACGCCGCGGGGGCCGCCGCGGGCCTCGAGCCCGCGCAGCCCGGCGACGACGGCGACGATGACCGCGCCCGACTCGGCCTTGAGCACCGCGAAGGCGAGGTCGGCGGTGGAGCTGAAGGCGCCGAACGACGACCAGAAACCGCCCGCCGAGACGCCGAACTTCGCCAGCGACACGACCAGCGCGATGAGCATGGCGACCGCGACGATCGCGATCAGCAGCATCGGCGCGATCAGCACGAGGGCCAGCAGGCGCGGCGCGATCAGCCGGGCGACGGGGTCGACGCCCATGACGCGCATCGCGTCGAGCTCCTCGCGGATCGCCCGCGAACCGAGGTCGGCGGCGATGGCCGACGCGCACACGCCGCCGATCAGCACGCCGGTGGCCAGCGGGGCGCCCTGCCGGATGATGCCCATACCGCTCGCGGCGCCCACCAGTGAGTTGGCACCGACCTGGTCGACCAGCGCGCCGACCTGGACCGAGACCACGGCGCCGAACGGGACGGCCACGAGCAGCGCGGGGATGGTGGTGACGCGCAGCAGGGCGACCGCCTGGCCGACCATCTCGCCGACCGCGAAGTCGCGTCGCAGGATGCCGCGGACGATCGCCACCGTCACCGCGCGCATCAGCAGGACGGACCGGCCGATGGTCGACAGACTCGACGTCACCATTCGCGTACCGTAATAGACGACCGCGGAGCTCACGCGCGGGGCCGCCCCGCACTGCAACCTGTGGTAGAAGAATCGCTCACCGGCACCGTGGGCCTCCTTTCAGGGCGCGAACGGAGCCTAGCAAGGGTTTGGTTGGGCGACGCCGGATTGGCTGATTTTCGCAGATCAGCGCCGTGTCACCCCAGTCGCGGTGCGCCCGGAGAGGTCACCGGGATCGCGCTGCGCGGCAACGTCAATCGTCGATCACCAGGTCGACGGTGATGGCCAGCCGCTTCTGTACGTCCGCGGCGGAGGCGCGATGGGTCACCCACGCGACCAGGTTCGCCATCCACACATCGGCGATCAGGTGGAAGGCGTCGCGCTGCCGCGGTGTCGGCTCGGCGTCGCCGATCGCGCGCGCGAACATCGACTCGAGCAGGCGCCCGACGGTTTCGACCTCGCTGGCGGCCGTCGCGTCGGCGAACATGAACGCGCGCACCATCGCCTCCGTGAGCAGCGGCGCACGCTGCATCATCTGCGTGTTGCGCTCGAGCACGAACAGCAGGCGCTCCTTGGCCGTGTCACCCGGGATCGGCGCCTTGTCCAGGCGTTCCTCGGCGCGCTCGAACTCGCGGACCAGCCCCGCGACCAGCAGGTGGATCTTGGAGGGGAAGTAGCGATACAAGGTCCCCAGCGCCACATCGGCCTTCTTCGCGACGGCCCGCATCTGCACCGCGTCGTATCCACCCTTGCGCGCCAGAGACAGGGTTGCGTCGACGATCCGGCGGCGTCGTTCGCGCTGCGCGGTCGAGTCCAGTTCCTCGCGGGTCACCGCCGCGGCGCCCGCCGGGTCGGCTGATGCCATGGTCGCCTCCGTCTCGCAGGTCACGGGGCAGAACATGTTTCACCCCTGTGCGAGAACACTATCGCGCCGGCGCGTCGCACGATGCACTACTCCGCCTCGACATCGGCTCGGGGCGTGCGCAGGGCGTCGGTGCGGGCGTGGGCGCAGCACTACAGGGCCTCAGTGGCGGGCCAGGATCGCGCCCAGATCGGCGCCGACGGGCAGGCTCCCGTATTCGAAGCCGCGGTCGGCGCCGAGCCGGGCGGCGACGAACGCGTCGGCGACCGGCGCTGGGGAGAACCGCACCAGCAGCGACGCCTCGAGCGCGAGGGCCATGGCCTCGACGACGCCGCGGGCCCGCAGCTGCGCTGTGTTCGCGTCGGCCGTCGCCAGGGCGGCCAGGCCCCGACGCACCGCGTCGAGGTGGGCGTCGAGCGTCGAGTTCGCGCCGCGCGCCAGGTTCACCTCGGCGTCGAACGCGGCCACCGACTCGGGCTCGCGGGTCATGGCGCGCAGCACGTCCAGCGCGATGACGTTGCCGGAGCCCTCCCACACCGCCATGACCGGCTGTTCCCGGTATCGCCGCGCGAGCGGGAACGCCTCGGTGTAGCCGTTGCCGCCGAGACATTCGAGCGCCTCGTAGGCGTGGTGCGGGCCACGCTTGCAGATCCAGTACTTGGCGACGGCGGTGGCGAGTCGCCGGAACGCGCGCTCGGTCTCGTCGGCGTCGTCGTCGTGGGCCCGCGCCAGCCGCATCGCCGTCACCGTCGCCGCCTCGGACTCGAGGGCGAGGTCGGCCAGCACCGACGTCATCGCCGGCTGGTCGATCAGCGCGGCGCCGAAAGCCGCACGGTGGCGGGCGTGCCAGAGCGCCTCGGCGACGGACTGGCGCATGCCCGCGGCGGAGCCGAGGATGCAGTCGAGACGTGTGCGGGCCACCATCTCGATGATGGTGCGGACGCCGCGTCCGGGCTCGCCGATCATGACGCCGACGGTGCCGTCGAGCTCGATCTCCGACGACGCGTTCGACTTGTTGCCCAGCTTGTCCTTGAGGCGCTGGATGCGGAACACGTTGCGCTCGCCGTCGGGCAACACGCGGGGGAGCAGGAAGCACGAGAGTCCCTCACCGGCCGCCCCGGTCGCCTGCGCCAGCACTAGGAACGCGTCCGACATCGGCGCCGAGCAGAACCACTTGTGCCCCGTGAGCAGGTACTCGGTGCCCGGGCCGCCGCGGCCCGCGGGCACCGCGACGGTCGTGTTCGCACGCACGTCCGAGCCGCCCTGCTTCTCCGTCATGGACATGCCGAAGATCGCCGAGACCTTGTCGGGGCCGCCGAGGTCGGGGGAGTACGAGCGGGACAGTGCACGCGGCCGCCAGACCGCGGCGACATCGGGCTGCAGATCGAGGGAGGGGATGACGGCGTTGGTCATCGAGACCGGGCAGGCGTGGCCGGGCTCGATCTGTCCGAACAGCATGAACCCGGCGGCGCGGGCGACCGTGGCCCCGGGCCGCGGGTCGGCCCACGCCGAGGTGTGCACGCCGTGCGCGATCGCGGCGGACATGATCCGGTGGTAGGCGGGGTGGTACTCGACCTCGTCGATCCGGCGTCCCCAGCGGTCGAACGCGTGCAGCACCGGTGTCACGGTGTTCGCCAGCTCCGCATCGTGCTGGAACTCGGCGGTGCCGACCAGCGCGCCGATCTCCGTGAGGGAGTCGGTGGCCCAGGCCGCATCGTGCCGGCGGACGGCCTCGTCGAGAACCGTGTTGAGGGTGTACTCGTTGACGTCCTCGCGCGGGGCGGCCTGGTTCATCACCTGATGGGTGACGTGGGACGCGGGATGGACGGTCTGCTCGATGGTGGTCATGTTCTCTCCGGTCGGACGGGTTCAGGCGTGGGGGACGGGTGCGTCGAGGACGGATTCCGGGATCTGCAGGCTGGTGAAGACGACGGTGACGGCGTCCTCGAGCGAGGTGCCGATCGCGCCGGCGGTCGCGTGCTTCTGCACGACGACGCCGAACACCGCCGACCAGAACGCGCGGGCCTCAATCGCCGCGTGGGCCCGCAGCTCCCAGCCGGTGCGGACCAGGGTGTCCATCAGGGCACGCTCGCCCGCGGCGTAGAGCGTCCCGAGCGCGGCGTCGATCGCGGGCTGATGCTCGGGCCGGCGCCCGGCGAGCAGCATCGCCTCGACGAACAGCCGCACCCCGTCCACCTCGCGGTCGAACAGTGTGGCGACCAGCGCGTGTGTATAGGCGCGGACGGTGTCGGCACGCAGGGCCGCCTCCTCGGCGTGCCGCCCGGCGCGGAGGACCGCGGCGCACGCGACCTCGACGAACAGCGCCTCCTTGGACCCGAAGTAATAGGTCACCTGGTTCGGGTGGGCGCCCGCCTGCGCACAGATGCGACTCAGGGGCACGGCGTCACCGTCGGACACGAACAGCTCGGTCGCCGCGTGCAGCAGCGCGGAGCGGGTCTGCTGTCCCGCCGCACGCGATGCACGCCGCGCGGGAACCGATGTCGGCACCGCCACCTCCAAGTTGTTGTACAACAAACAATAAATGTGATCCCCATCGACCGCAAGCCCTGCCCCCGCCTCCCACCGCACGCCTGGGATTCACCTGCGTGCCGGAGCACGCCTGCGTGAACGCGGGCAGAATCTGCGCACATGTACGGGCTCGAGATCGTGGTCGCCGTCGGGGCCGCGCTGCTGTTCGGTTCGCTCGCGGCTCGGCGGCTTCACCTCACGCCGCCGCTGGCGCTGCTCGGGGCCGGCCTGCTCCTCGGATTCCTGCCGCCGCTGCACGGCGCGAAGATGCCGCCCGAGACCGTGCTGCTGCTGTTCCTGCCGGCGCTGCTGTTCTGGGACAGCCTCACCACCTCGCTGCAGGAGATCCGGCGCAACCTGCGGGGCATCGTGCTGGCCAGCACCCTGCTCGTGGTCATCACCGCCGGCGCGGTCGCGGCGGTCGCCCACGGGTTCGGGGTGCCGTGGGGGCCGGCGTGGGTGCTCGGCGCCGCGCTCGCGCCGACCGACGCTACGGCGATCGGGATCCTCGGGCGGCTCCTGCCGTATCGCAACATGACGGTGCTGCGCGCGGAGAGCCTCGTCAACGACGGCACGGCGCTGGTCGTGTACGGCGTGGCGCTCGCGTACTCGCTCGGCCGCCACGTGGGACCACTCGATGTGGGCCTCGACCTGCTGCGCTCGTACGGCGGCGGCGTCGCGGCGGGCATCGTGATCGCCTACCCAGGCCTGCAACTGCGCCGGCGCATCGCGGACCCGATGCTGTCGTCCACCGCCACCGCGCTGATCCCGTTCGCGGCGTACCTGCTCGCGGAGTCGGCCGGCGCGTCCGGGGTGCTGGCCGTCGTGACGGCCGGCCTGTGGATCAGCCAGGCCAGCCCGTGGCGCGGCCGCGCGGTGACCCGGCACCAGACCGAGGTGGTGTGGGGCCTGCTGACGTTCTGGCTCAACGGCGCCCTGTTCGTGCTGGTCGGCCTGCAGCTGCCGGCGACGGTGTCGGGGCTGACGTCCAGCCGGCTCGGGCCGGCACTCGGGCTGGTGGCGGCTGCCGCGGCCACCCTGGTCGCCAGCCGGATCGGGTTCCTGCTCGCGTCGGCGTACACGATCCGGCTGCTCGATCGCAGGCCGTCGCAACGCGGCCGGCTGGTCGGCAACCGCTACCGGATCGTCAGCGGGTTCGCGGGCTTCCGCGGCGCGGTCTCCCTGGCGATCGCGCTGTCCATCCCCGAGACGACCGGGTCCGGGGCGCACTTCCCGTACCGCGACGTGATCGTCTTCGTGACCGCGGGCGTGATCGTGGTGTCGCTGGCCCAGGGCCTGTTCCTGCCCGCGCTCGTGCGCTGGGCCCACCTGCCGCGCGACACCACGCTGCGGGAGCAGTCCCGGCTCGCCGACCACGAGGCCACCGAGGCCGTGCTCGCGGCCCTCGACGAACTCGCCGACAAGGCGGGCGCCGAGACCGAGACCGTGGAGCGCTTCCGACGCGAGTACGAGCGGCACCTGCAGGACCTCGACGACAACGCCGACCGAGCCGCCGGCGGCGACGCGAGCGGTCCCGCCGACATGTCGCAGTACACGCAGGCTGCACGCCTGCGGAAGGCCGCGCTGGCCCACAAGCGGGCGACCCTGACCCGGATGCGCAGCGAGCGCCGGATCGACGACGCCGTGTACCGGAGGAGGCTGTCGGCGCTCGACCTCGAGGAGCTCCGCCTGCTCGCCGGGCGGCGACCCGTCGACTGAGTACGGGATTGGCTACCGTGGCCGGGTGCCCACCGATCCCACACCGTTCGAGCCCGCTGACATCAGCGCAGGCCGGTTCTACCAGCTGCTCACCGCGTCGATCGTGCCGCGCCCCATCGCCTGGGTGTCGACGCGGGCCGCGGACGGCACCCTGAACCTGGCGCCGTACAGCTTCTTCACGGTCGCGTCCACTGCGCCGCCGATCGTGCAGTTCACGTCGGTCGGCCACAAGGACTCGTGGCGCAACATCCTCGACACGGGCGAGTTCGTGATCAACATCGGCACCGAGACGCTGATCGACGAGATGAACCACACGTCCGCGTCCGTGGAGGCATCGGTCGACGAGTTCGACCTGGCCGGGCTCACCGCGCAGCCGAGCGCCACGGTGGCGCCGCCACGGGTGCTCGAGGCCCCGATCTCCATCGAGTGCACCCGCCACCTCATCCTCGACGTCGGCAACTGCGCGGTGATCCTCGGTGCGGTGCAGCACGTCTCGATCGCGGCATCGGTGCTCGCCGACGATGGCCTGCCCGATTTCGCGCGCCTCGCCCCGCCGAGCCGCCTCGGCCGCACGGAGTGGGGCCTGCCGCCCGCCACCGTCGTCCGCGATCGGCCGCGCTGACGCGTCACACCCGGCAGCTGATCTCGATGCTGTCGTCATGCTTCGCGGGAAAGTTCACCGAGACGTAGCCGTTGGCGCCGTCCCGCACGTGATCGAGGTAGGGCCGAGCATCGGCCTTCGAGGCGTTGTCGGCGACGACGGTCGCGCCCGGCGCGAGCTTGTCCTGCAGCACCTGCAGAACCGGGACATACAGGTCCTTCCAGCCGTCCAGCAGCACGAGTCCGACGGGGCCGGACACGCCGGCCAGCGTCTCGCATGCGTCGCCCGCGAGGACGGTGACCAGGTCGGCGACGCCGGCCTCGACGAACGTGGCTCGGGCGGCCGCGATCTTGGTGACGCTCAGCTCGCTGGTATAGATGTGTCCGATTCCGTTGTCCCGCACCGCCGCTGCGAGGTGCAGGGTCGAGATGCCGTAGGACGTGCCGAATTCGACGACCACGGCGGGGCGCGCTGCGCGGACCAGCGCGTACAGCAGCCGGCCCGTGTCCGGGCTGACCGGCATGTACCGCTCGGCACTGGCGTCTGCCCGCTCCTGCGCCGACATGGCGCTCTCCTCTGCACGGCGGCGCCGACGTACCTCGGCGTCCGCCCTGGGAGCGGCTGCGGACTGCCGCTGCGCGTCGTGGTAGAGGCGGGCGATGGCGTCGGCGACGGGGCCGACCGTGAGCGTACTGGTCATGAGGCCATCCTGAGTTCGGATTCTGGATGCGGACTGTGAGCCCGCCGCGCAGTCGGGAATGGCACGATCGACGTCTATGAGCGCACGCATCGATCACACCGTGACGTCCGGAACATTCACCCTCGACGGACAGACCTACGACGTCGACAACAACGTCTGGGTGATCGGCGACGACGCCGAGGTGATCGTGCTCGACGCCCCGCACTCCGTCGACGACATCCTGACACTGGTCGACGGCCGCACGGTGAAGGCGATCGTGCTCACCCATGCGCACGACGACCACAGTCGGTTCGCCCCCGCGCTGCGCCAGGCGACCGGCGCGCCGATTCTGCTGCACCCCGACGATCGGCCGCTGTGGGAGCTCACGCACGCGGACGCGACGTGGGACGCAGACCTCGCCGACGGGCAGGAGATCACCGTCGGCGGCACCACCCTCACCGTGCTGCACACGCCCGGCCACGCGCCGGGCGCGGTGTGCCTGTACGTGCCCGACCTCGGGGCCGTGTTCTCGGGCGACACCCTGTTCCACGGCGGTCCAGGCGCCACGGGTCGCTCCTTCTCGGACCGGCCCACGATCGAGGCGTCGATCCGGGAGAAGCTGTTCGTGCTGCCCGACGACACCGTCGTCCACACCGGTCACGGTGACGACACGACCATCGGCGCCGAGCGCGCCGCACTGGGCTGAGCTCCGGAGGCAGGCCGTGACGACGATCCCGCACCCGCGCTTTCGGATCCCCGTGCTCGGGGACGTGATCGGGCTCGACTGGACGACGCCGACGCAACACGAGGCCCGGGTGGCGCGGGAACTCGGCGGCGTTTACGAGCGACGGTTGGGCGGCAGTTCGATGGTCGTGGTCGGAGCCGCCGACGCCGCCGAACAGGCCTGCGACGAGACCACATTCAGCCGCATCCTCCCGGGACCGGGGCTGTACCTGCGGGAGCTGGCGCCGACGGGCCTGTTCACCGTGCGGTCGTCCGACCCGGCGTGGTCACAGGTGCGCACGGCGCTGCAGCCGGCGTTCACACAGGAGGCGATGCGCCGCTACCACGCCGGTATGGCCACGGTGATCGACGAGATGGTGGAGCACCTCCGCGGCCGCGCAGGGGAGCGCGTCTCGACGCACGACCTGATGACGCGGCTCACCCTCGAGATCATCGCGATCGCCGGGTTCGGTTACCGCTCAGCGGGATTCGATGTACCCGTCGACGCCGACCAGTACCTGAGGGCGATCGCGACCGTGCTCGAGTGGTCCTCGAAGGAGCCGAACCGCCTCCCGCTGGTCGGGCGGATCGGCGCCGGTGCCCGGCGCGCCGACGCGTTCGCGGCGCTGGATGCCGTGCAGGCGCCACTGATCGAGCTGGTCGCCCGACGCCGGCGCGACGGCGACACCGATACGCCGGACCTGCTCTCCGCGCTGATCCCCACCGACCTGCCCGACGCGGTCCTCGTGGACCAGGCGGTGACATTCATCATCGCCGGCCACGAGACGACGGCCGCACTGCTCGAGGTGGCATTGTTCTACGCCACCGAGGACCCGGCACGGCAGGGGCCGCTGCGCGCCGACGCGCCCGACGGTGCCCCGGCGCAGTCGCGATACGAGGACATCGCCCGGCACCGCGCCACCGGCCGGTTCCTGCGCGAATGCCTGCGCCTGGTCCCGTCGCTGCCGGGCTTCTTCCGGATCGCAACGGCCGACACCCGCCTGGGCGACTACGCGATCCGCCGCGGCACCGTCGCCTTCGTGTTGGCCCTGGCCGCGCAGCGCGACCGGGCCGCGTGGGGTGACGACGCAGACGTGTTCGACCCCGAGCACTTCGCGCGCGGCCGCCGGCTGGGCTTCTACCGGCCGTTCGGCACCGGACCACGCGACTGCATCGGGCGGGCGTTCGCCACCCACGAGGCGACCTTCGCGC
Organism: Tsukamurella soli; assembly: GCF_039541155.1. NCBI lineage: Bacteria > Bacillati > Actinomycetota > Actinomycetes > Mycobacteriales > Tsukamurellaceae > Tsukamurella > Tsukamurella soli. Next base: position 17,188 of record NZ_BAABFR010000024.1, on the reverse strand, counting down.
TGGCCCGGCTGACGTCGGCGTTCGACATCACCGACCCCGACGGCGGGCCACTGGAACTGGTGGAGCGCGCCACACTGCGGCCCGCCCGACGCGAGGTCGTGTTCACACCGCGCTGAGCCGGCGCGCGTGCGAGGATCCTCGCGTGCGATCCACGTCGTCGTCGTTGCCGTTCGCGCTGCTCGTCACCGCGTCGAGTGGGTTCCTCGACGCCTACACCTATGTGGCGAAGGGCAGGGTGTTCGCCAACGCACAGACCGGCAACGTGATCCTGTGCGCACTCGACGTGGCCCACCTACACTGGGCGCTCGCATCGACCCGCGCGTACCCCATCCTCGCGTTCGTGGTGGGGATCGCCTTCGCGATGCACGTCAAGATCGGCCGGTTGGACACGGTGTTCTCGCACCCGATCCGGTGGACCCTGCTGATCCAGGCCGCCATCCTGCTGGCGATCGGCTTCATCCCGCCGTCGTGGCCGTACGCGGCGTCCACCATCCCGATCGCATTCCTCGCATCGGTCCAGATGGAACTGTTCCGCAGCATCGGCGACCTCAACTACATGGCGATCGCCACCACCGGCAACCTGATGCGTCTCGTCGAGGCCGGGTATCGCGTGCTCATCGACCGCGAGACCGGGGCGCGGCGCGCGTTCCGCACCTACGGCGCGGTGGTCGGGATGTTCGCCGGGGGAGCGGTGGTCGGCGCCGTGGTCACCGAGTGGCTCGGCGGCCGTGCGGTGTGGGTGCCGGCGGCGGCTCTGGTACTGAGCCTGGTCTTGTTCGTCATCGACGAGCGCGGAGAGCCGGATCCCGCACCGTGACCGATCGGCCCTCCGCGGCGGCGGAGCGCAGCGCCGCGTCCACCACCTCCAGGGTGTGCAGACCGTCGAACTGGTCCGGGACGCCGGCCAACAGCGGTGTGGGGTCCTCGCCCAGTGCCTCGGCCAGGAGCGCCTCGCCGAAGTCTCGGTAGAGGTTCGCGAACGCCAGACCGTAGCCGTCCGGGTGGCCGGGCGCGAAGCGGCTCGCCTCGACCGCGCCCGCCGTCGCGCCTGTGCCGGCCCGGGTGAGCAGCTGGGCGGGTTCGTTCGCGGGGCGCCACCAGAGCACCTCCGGGTCGGTCTGGACCCAGTGCACCGAGCCGAGCTCGCCGACGACGGATATCCGGAGGCCGTGGACCGAACCGGCCGCCTGGAACGTGCTCCAGCACCGTCCCACGGCGCCGCCCGCCAGACCGAGGTCGAGGAAGGCGTTGTCGAAGACGGTGTGCCGCGGATCGAGTCGGTGCAGCCGTGCGGACACCGTGTCGATCCGTACGCCCGTCACATAGGTCACGAGGTGCAGGGCATGCGTCCCGACATCGAGCAGCATCCCCGCCTCACCGACCTGCGTGGCGTCGACGCGCCACGCTCCGCCGGCGCCGGGGACGGTCTGGGAGCCGTTGCTGAACTCCGTGTCGACGACGGTGACGCGCCCCAGGCTTCCGTCGGCAACCATGTCCCGCGCTTGCCGGACCATGGGATAGCCGCTGTCACAGTGCGTCAGCAGCAGGCGCCGCCCCGTCCGCCCGACCGCGTCGACCACTCGCTCGGCCTGGTCGACCGTCGACGTCAGTGGCTTCTCCGCGATCACGTGGAAGCCGGCCTCGAGCAGCGCCGAGCAGATCTCCTCGTGGGTATCGGGGAGTGTCGCGACCAGCACCGCGTCGGGCCGGTCGGGCCGGCTCGCCTCGGCGGCGATGAGGGCGCGGTAGTCCGGGTACACGCGCTCGGGGTCGAGAAGCAGGGCGCGACCGGTGGCGGCCGACGTCGCCGGGTTCCGAGAGAACGCCCCCGCGACCAGCTCCCACATACCGTCGACCCGGAACGCGATCCGGTGCGCCTCACCGATGAACGACCCGAGGCCGCCACCCACCATCGCGATCCGCAGCCTGCGCCCGAACCTCTCGAGCCGGGTCGGATCCCACTGCCCGCCATCGTCGACCATCGCCTGTGACCCTCCCGTACCGGACCTTGCCCGGCGCTGTCGACCGGGCTTGTCGGTTGGAAGTCTGCACGCCGCATGTCCTGATGTCTATACTTGGACTGGGCAGACCTTTCGGTCGGGGGATATCCGCCACTTCACCCCATAATGTCGGATCGCGTTACCTAACGATGATCTGTTTGACATCCGAACAGCGGACGCGCGCAACGCGCTACGCCCACACTCGCGATATGACTACGGGAATCGGGAATCCGCCCCCGGGCGAGATGCAATTGGACGCCGAGGGGTTGGACCGCGGCGTCGGCTTCTGGGGGCTGCTGTGGGCCTCGGAGGGATCGATCATCGGGTCCGGCTGGCTGTTCGGCGCACTGACCGCCGCATCCATCGCCGGGCCCTCCGCGATCATCGCGTGGATCATCGCGTCGGTCATCGTGATCCTGCTGGCGCTTGTACACGCGGAGCTGGGCGGGCTGTTCCCCGTGAGCGGCGGCACGAGCCGGTATCCGCACTACGCCTTCGGTAGCTTCGCCGGCGCGACGTTCGGCTGGTTCTCGTACATCCAGGCGGCGACGGTGGCACCGATCGAGGTGCTGGCAGCGATCCAGTACCTGTCGTCCGCTTCCTGGGCCAAGGGCTACGTGATCTCGTCGCCCGACGGCTCGGTCAAATTGAGCGGCTCGGGCATCATCGTCGCCGTGATCCTGATGGTCGTCTTCGTCTGCGTCAACCTCGTGGGCGTGCGCTGGCTGGCGCGCGTCAACAACGCGCTGACCACCTGGAAAGTGCTTGTCCCGGTACTCGCGATCGTGGTGCTGATGGCGACCCACTTCCACTCGGGCAACTTCAGCGCCGCGGGCGGCTTCTTCATCCACGGCGCCGAGTTCAAGTCGATCCTGATCGCCATCCCCAGCGGCGGGATCGTGTTCGCGCTCCTCGGCTTCGAGCAGGCCGTGCAGCTGGGCGGCGAGAGCAAGAATCCCAAGCGCGACCTGCCGCTCGCCGTGATCTCCTCGATCTTGTTGGGCGCGTTGATCTACACCCTGGTCCAGGTGGCGTTCATCGGTGCCCTCGACCCCAAGCTGCTCACCGAGGCGCACACCTGGGTCGACATCGCGACGCCGGGCAAGAACGCTGATCTTCTGGCATTGAACAAGGCACCGTTCTACGAAGTGGCGACTCTCGCGGGGCTCGGCTGGCTGGCCATCATCCTCCGCATCGACGCGGTCGTGTCCCCCGGCGGCACCGGCCTGATCTATCTCACCTCATCGTCCCGCCTCAGCTTCGGCCTGTCCCGCAACGGCTACATTCCGCAGGCCTTCGAGCGCACCGCGGGCCGCGCCCGCGTACCGGCGATCGGAATCATCGTCACCGCTCTGATCGGGCTGCTGTTCCTGCTGCCGTTCCCCAGCTGGGGCAAGCTCGTCGGCGTGGTCACCAGCGCATCGGTACTCATGTACGCGGGCGCACCGCTCGCGCTCGGCGCGCTGCGGTACCAGAAGCCCGAACTGCCGCGCGCGTTCAGGCTGCCCGCAGGTCCCGTGCTGGCGCCGGTGTCGTTCATCTTCGCCAACTTCATCGTGTTCTGGGCGGGCTGGCAGACCTACTCGACGCTGATGGTGGTGATGGTGATCGGCGCGCTGCTGATGGGCATCTCGATAGTGTTCAAGCTCAATCCGAACACGCCCCAGATGGATTGGACCGCGGCGGTCTGGGTGGTGCCGTACCTCGTGGGCATGGGCATCATCTCCTACCTGGGCGGGTTCGGCCAGGGCGGCATCATCGGCGGAGTCGGACCGTTCGGCAAGGTGCTCGTCGGAGGCAACGGCGATCTCCCCTTCGGCTGGGACATGCTGGTACTGGCCGTGTTCAGCGTGGTGATCTACTACGCCGCCCTGCGGACGCGGATCTCGCCCGCGAAGGTCGACCAGTATGTCCGTGACGTGTACCCGCCGCCGGCCGAGGGACACTAGGCCTCGCAGGCAGCGCCTGCTCCACCGGTAGACGCAGGATCCCGAGGTGCCGTCGTCACGGCGCGTCGGGGTCCTGCGTCCTTCCCTTGTCCGCGTGGCGTTTCCGCTTCCCCCGTTCGGTAGGCGTCTGCGTCGTTCGCCCGGGTGCAGTACAGCGGCCTCGACTGGCGGCCGGCCGGCTGGACCAGTAAGACCGGCGTGTGCGACGACGATCATTCATCCAGCGATGAGATGGGCGCACCGTACGGCGGCCGGAGCGTCGCGAATCCGCCCGCCGGCCACGACATCCCACACGTCGATGCATGGCACACACTCCATCCGCTTGACATACCAAGCAGACTGAGTCATGCTTGGTGTGCCAAGCAAGGCAACGGGCATCGCGAGGACAACACTCCGGAACCACGTGCCCAGACCCCCGTGAAAGGAACAGTCGATGACTACCTACCGAGAGCTCACCGCGCAGGTCGCTGACCAGTACATCGCCGCGATGGAGGCAGCCGAGAAGGCCGTTCGCAGCGTCGCCGACGGAACGCAGCGGATCACCGCCGCCATCCCCACCTTCGGCCCGGCGGAGAAGTTCGCCGAGATCGTGGTCGACAACCTGCCGAAGCCCATCGAGATCGTCGAGGCGAACTACGAGTTCACCAACCGCCTGCTGACCGCCCAGCGCGACCTGGCGCTGCGACTGCTGAACGATGCCGCCACTCAGGCGGACAAGGCCGCAGCAGACGCCTGATAGCAACGCCGTAGGCAATGCATGGAGGGGCCGAAGGACCGACGTCCTTCGGCCCCTCCATGCTTTGCACGACTAAGCTCGATACGTGCACCATCGAGTTCGATGGATGCATCACAGACGCGGTCGAGCCGCACATCGGACCACCGGGCCGGCCACCACGCTCCGGCTTGACGAACCAAGCAGACCCAGCGATGCTTCCCCACGTGAAGGAACACGCACGTCAGAGGACGAGGGCATGACCGACGCCGACGACAGCCCGCTCGACGACCTGGGCACCTATCTCCGGGCGCAGCGGCAGATCGCTCAGGTCTCGTTGCGAGCGCTGGCGCGCATGACGAACGTGTCCGACTCCTACCTCAGTCAGGTCGAGCGTGGGCTCTATCAACCGTCCCCTGAGGTTCTCCGCGCGATCGCCGATGGTCTCGGCTTGGCGCCGGATCAGATCTTCCGCCGCCTCGGCTGGCTCCCGCCCACCGCGCAGCCCTCATTCGGCGGCGTCATCGACGCGATCATCGGGGACGACGCCCTGTCGGAGGCACAGAAGTCCGCGCTCATCCAGACCTACCGGGCCATGACCGACCGTTCCTGAATACTGCGGGATCGAACTCCAGCGCCGTCCGGGACTCACGCCTGAGGCTGCACCGCAGGAGGCTGCCATCTCCCGGTCGACGCGGAAGTCTTCGGGGCGTACAGCCGCAGCGTCAGGCTGAACGCCCCTGCGGGTGGGATCGGTAGCCAGTTCCCGGCGACGTACTTCTGCTCTGGTCGAGCATTCTGGATGTAGATGTCGACGCTTCCGTCGGGATTCTTCAGCGGCGGCGTCTGGTGGCCGACGGAGAAGATCTCGTCCGGGTTCGGGTAGAAGAAGCTCTGTGCGTCGTAGGCCGTGATCGACCAGAAAGCGTCCACCGGCGGCAATTGCCCCGGGGCGAACCGAATCAGGAACCTCCTGGGCGTGCCGCCGGAGTCGGCCTGACCGAAGTACGTCGGATACAGGGAGTCCTCCGGGAGGTTGGCCCCCAGACCGATCCTCGCTATGAATGCCCGCTGCAGGTAGTCGGTGCCGTATCGGCCGGTCTCGAGATCGAATCTCCACCCGTTCTCGAACTTCGCGGTGGGACTCTTGTAGCCGACGAAACGCTTCTGCGCGGCCTCGACGGCGGTGTCGAGCCGATCGGCCGGAAGGGCCGCCCCGGGGCTACCGGGCTTGATACCGACGGTGGCGAACCGCGCGAGCGCGGGCGCGGCCGCTGCGGCCGCCGGGTTCGCCACCATGAGGGCATTGAGCTTCTCGAAGTACGCCGTGCCGGACATGTCGGCAACCGTCTTGACCGGCTCTGCGCCGGCAGAAGCACTCGCGGGCGGGTTCGAGGTGCCGGGCGTACGGGTCCACGCGCTCAGTGGGGCGATCGTGATCTGCGCCTGGACAGCATGGACCGCCGACAGATCGTGTTCGCCGTCGACCTGCACGCGGCCGAGAATCCACGCCATGTTCGTCGGAACCGGCATCGGGGTCACGTCGACGGGCAGCGTGCCCTTCCAGGACGGTCCGGTGAACGCGTAGGTGAACGGCCCCCGGGTGGCGCCCGACTGCAGCTGCGGGCGCACGCTGGACGGATTGTGCACAACGTTGGTCCAGGCATCCAGAACGGGCAGCAGCCAGTAGCGGCTTCCCATGTCGGGCACCTGAACCACGACGGGCTCGGCGGACAGATCCAGCCAGGCCTGCGAGTACAGCGTGTCCTGGTTGAGCCGGACCACGGTACGGTCGGCGGAGCCGGGGATGGTGGGGGCGTGGCTGAAGCGATTCGCGGGTGCCGCCGCGGCCCGGGTGGCGTCCATGAGTACCAGCGGGTAGCCGAAGACGTAGGCATCGGAGGCGATTCCGTCGGGACCGCTCGACCCGGACGACGGCGAGGCAGAGGAGCCTCCCGCCGCGGAGTTCGACGAGGTCCCGCACGCTGCGGCGGCCGCGCCGACCGCGGCGGCGCTCATCCCGATCAGCATCGTGCGGCGGTGGACCGAGTGATTCGAGGGCACTCGGAAATGATAGGCGGACGTCCCGACCGCTGTGGGTGGGGTTCAGCCGATCGGTGTCAGCGCCGGCGGCTTCCATCCGCCCGACACTGCGGCCGGCTTCGGGGCGTAGATCCGCATCGCGAGATTGAACGTGCCGTTACCCGGGACGGGCAGCCAGTTCCCTTCGGGGACCTGGGGGCCGGGCTTGTTCGGCGCCAGCGTGAGATCGACCGAGCCGTCCGGATTGGCTACCGGATCCGGTGAATGGCCGATCGCGTAGATCCGGTCCGGGTTGGGCACGAGGAAGTGGTCTGCGGTGTAGGCCGTGATCGACCAGAAGGCCCCCGCAGGCGGAAGCAGGCCCGCCGGAAAGTGGAGGCGGTATCCGTTCGGCTTCGCCGGCACATCGTTGAGCATCGGGTAGAGCGAGTCGCCCGGAAGGTTCGCGGCGAGCGTCGTGAGTGCGGTGTTGGCTCGCAGCTGGTAATCGGTGTCGTAGGTGCCGAGGTTGGTCGCGTATACCCACCCGTTCAGGTTCTTCGCACCGGGATTCTGGTATGCGGCGATGGCTCGCTTGCCCGCCGTGGCGCCCGCATCGAGTACCGAGGCAGTCAGCGCCGCGACGTTCGCCCCCGGCTTGATGCCGATCGACGCGAACCGGGTCATCGCTGCCCCGTCGGCCTGCGTGGCCGGGTACCGGGTGAGCAGGGCAGCCAACTTGGTGAAGAACGCCGTGCCGTCCATCCCGGCGACGATCCTCGCCGGTGCCGCGGTGAGGTTCTGCGGTACCGATGACGGGGTCTGAGCGGTCGGGTCGGTGCGGTAGCGGCTGAGCGGCATCAACCGGATCTGATTCTCGATGTCGACCACGGCCGGAACGTCGTTGGCGCCGTTGAGCGCGACCCGCACGATGATCCAGGCGCTATCGGTCGGTACCGAGAGTCGAGTGACGCCGGCCGGCAGGTCGCCGCTCCATCGCGGGCCCGTCACCGCGTACGTGAACGGCCCGGCGGGAGCGCCCGCGGCCAGCTGTGGCGATACGCTGCTCGGGTCATGGACCGTGTTGGTCCACATGTCCATCACCTGCGCCAACCAATACCGATCCTTGACGTCCGGGATCTGGATGACCTGCGGCTCGTGGGAGAGATCCAACCAGGTCTGGCAATAGAGGGTGTCGACGTTGGGCGTGACCACGATCTTGTCGTCGGGGCTGGGCGTCGTCGTGTACCGCAACAGCGTGTTGGCCGGCGCCGCGGCGGCGCGGGTTGCGTCCATCAAGACCAGGGGATACCCGAACACGTACGCGTCGGTGGCGATGGCAGTCGGATCATCGGCCTCGCTCGCGCGCGCGGAGGAGGCGGAGGAACCGGCGCTCGACCCGGTACCACTGGCGCCGCACGCGGCGGCGAGGCCGGACGCGGCCAGGAGCCCCGCGACGCCGAACAGCCGACGGCGGGAGAGAAACAGGCTGCTGTTCATGTGGTGTACCCCGTCCGCGTCGTCTGGGTCATCTGCAGGATGCGACGGCGCCCGACATCTGCTGCTGGCCTCGGAGTCCTCGGCGCCGGGCGCGAACTCTACGCTGCGTACCGCGTCGCATCACGGCGGGTCGTTCGATCGAGCCGGCGCACGAGGTCACCCGACCACCGCATCGAGCGCAGGAATATCCTCGGTCCGCAGCGAACCCATCCCGTCGGAGGAGGCAACCATGACCGACCTCGCCATCACGCTGACCGACGCCGTCCGCGCCACCATGGAGGACACCTACCGTCACCTGCACGCACACCCCGAGCTGTCGATGCAGGAGCACGCGACGGCGGAGCTGATCGGAGAACGCCTGCACGCGTTGAGGATCGAGACGTTCGTTTGCGGCGGAACCGGAGTGGTGGGCGTGCTGGCGAACGGTGCGGGCCCGACGGTGGCGTTCCGCGCCGACCACGACGGCCTCCCGATCGCCGAGGCCAGCGGCGTCGAATACGCGAGCAGCGCACGCGGCACCCTGGCCGACGGGACCGACGTACCCGTCATGCACGGCTGCGGGCACGATTCGCACGTCGCGGTGCTCCTCGCCGTCGCGGAGCTGCTCGTGGGTGCGCGCGACGCATGGGCCGGCACCGTCGTCCTGATCTTCCAGCCGGGGGAGGAGACCGCGGCGGGTGCCCGGGCGATGCTCGCCGACGGCCTGTGGGATCGCGCGCCTCGCCCCGAGGTGGTGTTCGGGCAGCACGTGGGGCCGATGCGCACCGGCACGGTGGAGCTGACCAAGGGCGATGCGATGGCGATGGCGGACTCGCTGAAGGTCACCGTCCGCGGGCGCGGCGCGCACGGCTCCTCGCCGCAGGACTCGATCGACCCGATCATCTTGGGCGTGAACATGATCAACCGGATCCAGACCATCGTGTCGCGGGAGGTACCACCGCTGCAGCCGGCCGTCGTCACCGTCGCCACCTTCCATGCGGGACTCAAGGAGAACATCATCGCCGACTCGGCGGAGTTCACCGTCAATATCCGCACCCTGGATCCCGGCGTGCGCAAGCTCGTCAACACGTCACTGCGCCGGATCATCAACGCCGAGGCGGCCGCGTCGGGGGCTCCCGAGCCGCTGATCGAGGAGTTGTACACGTTCCCGCGCAACTACAACGACCCGCACGCCACCGAGGCCGCCGCCGAGGCGCTGCGCGGCGTGCTGGGTGAGGACGACGTGGTGTGGGCGCCGCCGATGATGGGATCGGAGGACTTCGGGCTCCTCGCGGAGGCGATCGGCGTCCCGTCGGTGTTCTGGATGTTCGGCGGACACCCCGCCGAGCGCCTGGCGAACGGCGAGCCGGTACCCGGGAACCACTCGCCGTTCTTCGCGCCGGTCATCGAGCCGACGCTCGCCACCGGTGTGCGCGCCGCGATGGCGGCGATCCTCTCCCGGGTCGGGCGCTGACGGTGACCGATCCGCTCCGAGCAGGCGACCCGGGCGCAGGACCGCAGCCTGATACTCAGCCCGAGATGATCCCCGCCACGAGGTTCACGGTGCTCGCCAGGATCACCGCACCGAACATGTAGCTGATCAGGCAATGCCGCAGGACGACGGACCTGATCGCGGTGCTGCCGACGCTGGTGTCCGACACCTGGTAGGTCATGCCCAGGTTGTAGCTGAAGTAGAAGAAGTCCCGATAGCTCGGCGGGACATCGGAATTGAAGTCGATGCCCGACCCACCGTCGGTGGCGTAATACTCCGAGGCGTAGCGGGTGGCGTACATCAGGTGGACCGCGGCCCACGACAGGAACACCCCGACCAGGGTGATCGCGGCGTCCACGGTGCCCGCCTTCGAGCCGCCGAGCGCCAATAGCGCGCCGAGAGTGGCGACCCCACCCAGCGCGGCGACCACCACCACAGTCTCGTCGACGAGCGGGCGGAAGTCCTCGCGGTGGACGTTGCGGCGCGTCTGGTCGGCGTCGAACGACCAGAGCGTCGCCCAGCCCAGCGCGACGAACAGGCCTGCGGTCACGGCGACCCCCACCAGCGGCCCGAGGCTCGGGCGGGCGGCGAGTCCCACGCCGAATCCGACCGCCACGCCGACGATCACCGAGATCAGCAGGCGGGGCACGGCGGCGATCAGGATCAGCGGTCGGCGTGTGCGGTCCATGGCCTCACCGTATCGCGAGCCAGGCCGCCAATCCGAAACCACACAGTGCCACCGCGATTCGCAGGTAACGCTGGTCGACGCGGCGGACGACCGGCGGCCCGCACCAGCCCCCGGCGAAGGCTCCGACGCCCATCACCAGGCCGGCGATCCAGTGCACCGGCCCGAAGAACGCGAAGCCGATCGCGGCGACGAGGTTGGCAAGCCCCAGCAGAAAGCTCTTGAGAATGCTGGCGCGCCAGAAGCTCTGGCTGGTGCAGATCAGGTTGAGCGCGAGGACCATCACCCCCGCGCCGGCGCCGAAATAGCCGCCGTACACCGAGACGAGGAACAGCCCGATCGGGTAGAGGACGGGAAAGGTCCGGTCGCCGGCGTGTTCTCGCAGCCGCGGCTGGAGCAGTAGCGCCACGGAGGCGATCACGATCAGCACCGGCACCACGGCGGCGAAGCTCGCGGCGGGGGCGGCCAGCAGGATCGCCGCGCCGACGGCGCCGCCCGCTACGCAGATCGCCGCCTGCGGCACCAGCGCGCGCCGATCCTTCGCGAGCGCCGATGCGGAGTTCGTCACCGAGCCGGCGCCCGCCGCGACCATCGCCACGGTGTTGGTCACGTTCGCGGCCACCGGCGGGATCCCGACCGCGAGCAACGCCGGGTAGGACACGATCGACGCCAGGCCCGTGACGAATCCCACCAACCCGGCGGCGAATCCGGCGACCGCGACGAGTGCCAGCTCCAGAAGACTCACCGGCCCACAGTAGTTCGTTGAACCGCACGGCTTTCGGGCGCCCATCCACGCCGCTCGGCCGAGTCGCCGCTCCGGCCGCGACGCGCGGGCGCTCCGCCTGTTCAGCCGAGGAGCGCCCGCATCTGATCGATCTCGCGCTGCTGCCCGGTCTTGATGTCACCGGCGATGCGCAGCGCCTCGGGGTTCACCCCCTGGGCGAGTTCGGTGTCCGACATGGCGATCGCGCCCTGGTGGTGCTCGATCATCATGGTCAGCCACTCGTGGTCGAAGGCTGCGCCACGCAGCTTCTGCAGGTTCTGCATCTGGGCGTCGGTCATGATCCCGTCCATCGGGTGGGACATCGTCGCCGACGGCGCCGGTGCGCCCCACGCGCGTAGCAGGCGGGTGAACGCGTCCATCTGGGGCTGCTGGGACTTCTCGATCGACGCTGCGAGCGCGCCGACCTCGGGCCGGGCGCCCTTGCCCGCCACCATCTTCGCCATCTCGATCGCCTGCGCGTGATGCGGGTACATCATGCTCGCGAAGGCGATATCGGCAGAGTCGTGACGGTCGGGCGACGACGGGGCCGACGAGGCGCCGGCGGGCGCCGGCACGCCCGAACCACCGGGCATCGCCATCCCGTTCGGCATCGACATCCCAGCGGCGCCGGAGCTCAGAGCAGGGTGGTCGGTGACGGCCGAGGAACAGCCGCTCAGTGCGAGTGCGGCGACCAGCGGTACCGCGACGGCCAGGGGTGACGCGGCGTGGATTCGGTTGCGGTCCATGACGGCTCCTTCTTCGACTGCACGGCGAGGATGCTTGGCGCAGCGGGCGCACCGACCGCCGCATTCTAGACCGTCCGACGCCCGCGAAGCACTCGGTCAGCCTACGCATCGCGCCGCCCGCCCGTAGCATGCCCGATGTGCCCAAAGACGACCCCGCAGCCCACTCAGGCGAGAGCCTCACCACCGTATTGGTCGCGTTCGCGGCCAACATCCTGATCGCCGTCGCGAAGACGGCCGCGGCCGCGGTGACCGGATCGGCGGCGATGCTTGCCGAGGCTGCGCATTCGTGGGCCGACACCGGTAACGAGATCTTCCTCTTGATCGGCACCCGCCAGGCGGCGCGGCCGGCCGATCCCGAGCACCCGCTCGGATTCGGGCGGGTCGGCTACATCTGGTCGATGTTCGCGGCCTTCGGATTGTTCTCCGTGGGAGCCGCCGTGTCGGTGTGGCACGGCATCACCTCGCTGTCGTCCCACGAGGTGGGCGGCGACTACATCTGGGGGTACGGCGTGCTCGCCCTCTCGTTCGTGCTGGAGGGCACGTCGTTTCTGCAGGCGCTCCGCCAGGCGCGGACCGGCGCGATCAAGCGCCGCATCCATCCGCTCCGCTACGTCCATCTGACGTCCAACCCCATGTTGCGCGCGGTGTTCGCCGAGGACTTCTCGGCTCTGATCGGCATCGTCATCGCCGCGGTCGCGATGGCACTCCACCAGGCGACCGGCGACCCGATGTGGGACGCCGTCGGATCGATCGTCGTGGGCGCTCTTCTGGCATTCGTGGCCCTGTTCCTGATCCGCCGCAACATGGACTTCCTCACCGGGCAGGCGGTCACTCCGCTGTCCCGGAACACGGCCTTGCGTGCGCTCCTGTCGTATTCGGAGATCGCGCGGGTGAGCTTCCTGAACATGGAGTGGGTGGGCGCCGACCGGATCTTCCTCGTCGCAGCCGTGGACATCGTGGGTGACCGGCCGGAATCGGAGGTGGCCCTGCGGCTCGCGGAGATCGAGGACAGCCTCCACGCCCGGCCCGATATCGCGCGAGCGGTGTTGACGCTCACCCGCCCGGGCGACCCGACCGATCTGCAGCCGCAGCCGCTTCCGGCCTGGTACGACCCCGCTTGACAGCACACCTGATAACACGGCCTAGCGCATCGTATCTTTGATCATATATCATTCAACGTGACGTGGATCGCACCATTCCGCGGCTGTGCAGTGCGGCATAGAGTCGAGGCTGCCGAGCCCGAACGTCCCGAGCAGGGGCGGGTGCCCGCGGACTTTGAAGTACTCGATGGTGAGAGACGAGGGCCGAACGAATGCAGTTCCACCACTACGGCTACGTGTCCGGCGATCCGCGCGTGCAACCCGCCGCGGGCGTCGGCATCGATCGGCCCGACGAGCTCCCGCCGGAGGTCGATGTCCTGATCGTGGGCACCGGGCCCGCCGGGATGATCACCGCGGCACAGCTCGCGCAGTTCCCCGATGTCGTCACACGGATCGTCGAACGACGCTCCGGGCGCCTCGCGATCGGCCAGGCGGACGGAATCCAGGCGCGCAGCGTCGAGACCTTCCAGGCGTTCGGGTTCGCGAACCGGATCATCGAGGAGGCGTACCAGATCACCGAGATGGCGTTCTGGAAGCCGGATCCCGCCGACCCGTCGACGATCGTCCGGGCCGCCCTGGCCCCCGACGACCCGACCGGCATCAGCGAGTTCCCACATCTGATCGTCAACCAGGCTCGCGTGCTCGACTACTTCGCCGAATCCATGGCCGACGCCCCTACCCGCATGAAGCCCGACTACGGCTACGAGTTCACCGCCCTCGCGGTCGCACCCGGGGACGTCGGCGCCGAGTACCCCGTGACCGTCACCCTGACCCGCACGTCGGGTCCCGACGAGGGCGCCACCCGTACGGTGCGCGCGAAGTACGTCGTGGGGTCCGACGGTGCCCGCAGCGCGGTCCGCGCGTCCATCGGCGCCGCCACGTCGGGGGACAAGGCGTTCCACGCCTGGGGCGTGATGGATGTCCTGGCCGTCACAGACTTCCCCGACATCCGCACCAAGTGCGCCATCCAGTCCGGCTCCGGTGGCAGCATCCTGCTCATCCCCCGCGAGGGCGGCTACCTGTTCCGCATGTACGTCGACCTCGGCGAGGTACCCGAGAACGATCACGGCCACGTCCGATCCACCACCATCGACCAGATCGTGGAACACGCGAACGCGATCCTCGCGCCGTACACCCTCGACGTGCGGGACGTCGCCTGGCACAGCGTGTACGAGGTGGGACACCGGGTCACGGACCGGTTCGACGACGTTCCCACCGAGTCGGTGGGAACCCGCACGCCGCGTGTCTTCATCACCGGCGACGCCTGCCACACGCACAGCGCGAAGGCCGGCCAGGGTATGAACGTCTCGATGCAGGACGGCTTCAACATCGGCTGGAAGCTCGGTCACGTGCTGTCGGGCCGGGCGCCCGAGTCGCTGCTGGCCACCTACACCGCCGAGCGTCAGGTGATCGCGCAGAACCTGATCGACTTCGACCGCGAGTGGTCGTCGATGATGGCCAAACGCCCCGAGGAGTTCGAGTCGCCGTCCGAGCTCGAGGACTTCTATGTCAAGACCGCCGAGTTCCCCGCCGGCTTCATGACGCAGTACACGCAGTCGATGATCGTCGGCTCCGACGACCACCAGCACCTGGCCAGCGGATTCCCGGTCGGCAAGCGGTTCAAGTCCTCCGCGGTCCTGCGGGTGTGCGACGGTGTCCCGATGGAGCTCGGCCACCACCATCGCGCCGACGGCCGGTGGCGCGTCTACGCATTCGCCGACGCGCCGGAACCGGGCGCGGATTCGCAAGTCGCCGCGCTCGCCGAGTGGCTCGCAACGGCGCCCGAGTCGCCCGTCGTTGCCTATACGCCCGACGGTGCCGACGCCGACGAGTTCTTCGACGTCAAGGTCATCTACCAGGTGCCGCATACCGACGTCGCCCTCGGCGCGGTCCCGGCGATCTTCCTGCCACGCGTAGGCCCGTTCCAGTTGATCGATTACGAGAAGGTCTACGCTGCCGACGCCGGGACCGATATCTTCGAGGAGCGCGGCATCGATCGCGGCGGCGCAGTCGTGATCGTCCGGCCGGACCAGTACGTCGCCGGCGTCCTGCCGCTCGACGCAACCGCCGAGCTGGCGGCGTTCTTCGCGCGGAACACGCTGCGCCGGAAGGCCGCCGGTACCACCGATTCCAGCACGACCACCGATCCGAGAACGGGAGCCATGGCATGACCGACACCACACCGAGGTCACAGACCGAGACCGACCTGCTCGCCGCTGTACCAGACGGCCTGCTCATCGGCGGCGTCTGGCGATCGTCGACGTCCGGAACGACGTTCGACGTCGCGGACCCGGCCACCGGCGCCGTCGTCAAGTCGATCGCCGACGCCACGCCCGCCGACGGCATGGCCGCGCTCGACGCCGCCGTCGACGCCGCGGCGTCCTGGGCCGCGACGCCCGCACGCGTGCGGGCCGACATCCTGCGCCGCACCTTCGACATCGTCCAGGCGCGCAAGGAGGACTTCGCGCTGTTGATGACGATCGAGATGGGCAAGCCGCTCGCCGAGGCACGGGGCGAGGTCGCGTACGGCGGCGAGTTCCTGCGTTGGTTCAGCGAGGAGACCACCCGGATCCACGGCCGGTACGGAGCGAACCCCGAGGGCACCGGCCGGATCATCGTGTCCCAGCACCCGGTCGGCCCGTGCTTCCTCATCACGCCGTGGAACTTCCCGCTGGCCATGGCGACCCGCAAGATCGGGCCCGCGCTCGCGGCCGGCAACACCGTGGTGATCAAGCCGGCGGCGCTGACGCCGCTCACCACCCTGCTGCTCGGCCAGGTGCTGCAGGAGGCGGGGTTGCCCGACGGTGTCGTCAACATCGTCACGACGTCGAAGTCGTCGGCGCTGTCCGGCCCGATCATCGCCGACCCGCGCCTGCGGAAGCTGTCGTTCACCGGGTCGACGGCGGTGGGACAGCACCTGCTCGAGCAGGCGGCCAAGGGCGTGCTCCGCACCTCGATGGAGCTCGGCGGCAACGCGCCGTTCGTGGTCTTCGACGACGCCGACCTCGACAAGGCGGTGCAGGGCGCACTGGCCGCGAAGTTCCGCAACATCGGGCAGGCGTGCACCGCGGCCAACCGGTTCATCGTGCACAGCTCGGTGGCCGACGAGTTCGCGCGCCGCGTGACAGAGACCGTCGCGGGCTTCGGGATCGGCCGTGGCACCGAGGACGGCGTGACCATCGGCCCGCTGATCGACGAGGACGCGATCGCGAAGGCCACCACGCTGGTCGGCGACGCGGTCGAGCGTGGCGCGACGGTCGCCTTCGGCGGCGCGCGGATCGACCGACCCGGCACGTTCTTCGCGCCCACCGTCCTGACGGGCGTGGCGGCGGGCAGCGACATCCTGCGCGAGGAGATCTTCGGCCCCGTGCTCGCGATCGCGACGTTCGACACCGAGGACGAGGCGGTGGCTTTGGCGAACGACACCGAGTACGGGTTGGTGTCGTACGTCTACACCGAGGATCTGGCGCGCGGGCAGCGGATGATCGAGCGCCTGGCGACGGGGATGATGGGCCTCAACATGGGTGTCGTCTCCAACGCTGCCGCGCCGTTCGGCGGTTGGAAGATGTCTGGGCTGGGTCGCGAGGGCGGTGCCGAGGGCATTCATGAGTACCTGCAGACCAAGTACACGCTCACGCCGAATCCGTTCGGGTGACGGTGACCCGCCGCGCGTCGGGACGGATCCGGCGCACGGCGGGACATTCCGGCCTCGACGATCCCGATCCATCGGCCGCTTCGACGCAACGGCTAGCCTGGGGGACACCCACGACGGAACGGAGATCCGATGAGCAACAAGAGCGCCCGCGAGGAAGCGATCGAGCATGAGGAGAAGAGCCGCCAGGAGGAGAAGGATCGCCTCGAGCGGGAAGAGCGGGATCGGCTGAAGTAGGCGACGGTGCAGGTCTTCTGGACGCTCGTCCTACTCGCGATAGCGGCCGTCGCCTTCCCCGTCACCTGTCGGCTGTCGAGGCCGCGCCAGGGATCGCCCGCGCACGCCGCCGCCGAGGCCCTGTTGTCGGCGGGCGTGATCGGTACGGGCGTCGTCATCGGCTGCATCGGGCTCCTCGCCGCCGTGTACTGACGCACCCGTACCGACCATCCCGGCCGTCCGGACCTATTCTTCGTCGTCGTCGAGCTTGACGGCGAGGACCGGGATCGGGCTGTGCAGCAGCAGGCGCTGGCTGACCGAGCCGAGCACCGCCTTACCGAGCGGGCTGCGGCGCTTGACACCGATCACCAG